>JAAZID010000440.1 GCA_012510295.1 Methanomicrobiales archaeon
CCGTAAGCTTCCTCGACGATTGACAGGAAATCGATGCATCATTTTTGCCTCATTTTAGCCCTGCTTGTTTGAAAACGCTGTGTTCATGTGTTCCCGGGGCGAGATCATCCGTCAGATGCCCTGCGATTGGTCACCCGCCATTGTGGCGTTCAGAGCCTCCGGGTATCCTGGTGGTTACTGTTCCATACTCATTACAGAGGGGTATTCATGTCCCTTTTGTTCCAGGCCGACGAACCCCCCTCACCGCACCCCAGCCTTTGCGTTCCACTCCCGCACCAGCCGGGCATGACAACCCTCACAGATCCCCGCCTGCACCTCCTGCGACCGATACACAGTCTTCCCCTTCCTGCAGGTCTGCATGGTCGATGAAAAATCGATGATCGTGGTGTACATCCCCGAAGAAGAGCCTCAAAACAAGCCGATTTACGTAAAAGCGCAGGGCCTGCCGAAGGGAGCCTACTACCCCTTGCCCCTTATTTTTATAACAATGATTATATGTAACTATTCAGGCCACCCGGTGAGTTGCCGTTGGCATGAAGGGTGTCCCCTTGAACACATCTCTTAATTCTGCCAGTACCGGGAGGTCATGCTTCTTGATGGTTGATATGAATCCTCGGGTTCTGCAGAAATTCTCTGCTCCCTTTTCGCTCCGGAATGTTCCCGAGATCTTCTGCTTCAGCTTCATCATGCGAAGATCTCGCTCAGCCTGGTTATTGGTGAAAGGTACGGTGAAATCCCTCATGAATCTCAGGATATCTTCCTGGTATTTCCGGCATCGATCCAGGAGATTCTTCGCTTTCGACTGCTTCTTTTTACCTCGTTTTCCCGGTTCCTCCGGTGGTTCAGAGGTTTTCGTCTCTTCCTCACCGATATTGAGGATCTCCTGGTACCGCTCCTCAAAAGCGGTGATTGCCTCCGGTATCAGAAGATCTCTTCCTTTCTCTTTTTCGATGTCCACCGCTATTTTTATCTCGTTGAGGAGGTCATCAAGAGCTTCGCTCCACTGATGCCTAAAGTTCTCCGTGATCCCACGGAGCTCGCGCAGGAGGTGAGCGTTACAGATCGCATGGCTACAGGAGTACTTGAAGTACGTCCTCCAGAAGTCATGAACTACCGTTCCGTGAAATTCTGGCAGAATCCCCATAGCGTCGGTTGCCTTCGCTCCTCGGTTCCGATGGTATCGATAGTAGGTGAGGAGATCGGTACTGGCGACATGAAGCCAATGTCGGGTGTCTTTTACTCGCATGCCAGTCTCATCAACATGGAGTATTGGGACATCTTGCAGAAGTTCTCGGATAGTTTCTTCAACCCCGGTCAGGTTCCGGGAACACTCGTTCACGGCTGAAACCACGGTTGCCGGGCTTATAGAGTGTCCGAGGAGGTCAGAAACCATTTCTGAGGTCCGGTCGTATGGGAGCAGCTGATAAACATGGAGGTAGACCAGAAACGCTTTCAGGTTGGCGCCATACTGCACGTGATTCGTTACGCCATCAGGAAACTCAGCACTGTGAATGCAACCACAATGGGGACACTGTTTGCGTTCCGCGAGATGTTCGAGCACGAGCATCCAGATAGGTGGTATCTCAAAGACCTGGCGGCGTTCCTCGCTAATTGGTTCGACGTTTTCCAATGATGCTCCACAGTGCGAGCAGTTAGCAACAGTATGGGGGATGACAAAATCCGGTTCTGCTAGAGAGAGGGTATGCCCTTTATGTCCTTTCTGACCACCAGGAGGGCGTTCACCTTTCTTTCGCGGTGTCTGAGGTCGCCGAAATCCGTCCATTGAGGGAGGGCGACTGCTGTTGCGACTGTTCTGGTTCAGCTGTGATGTGAGTTCAGCGATCTGAGCTTTCAGCTGAGCATTCTCATCGCTGAGTTCTGCAATAAGACGCTGTTGTTCTGTGATAAGGTGCTGGCGTTCTGTGTCAAGACGCTGTTGTTCAGCGACGAGGCGTTTGAGATCGTCGATGACTGCAAGGAGAGCAAGGATATCCTCAGCGGTGTACTGAGAGAGAGGTCGGTCTTCAAGACCCACTTCGAAATGAGG
>JAAZID010000186.1 GCA_012510295.1 Methanomicrobiales archaeon
CCACCCCGGATCCTCCACCAGGATCACCCCCGTCCGGTAGGCGACCGCATCGTAATCGATGCCGCTGCTCTCAAGCCCGGCGAGGAGTCCCGGCACCATGCTCACCACCATGATCAGGGCGAGCAGGAAGATCGTGAAGCCCACGAGGAAATCAAGCGACAGCACACCATCGTCGCCCGCCGGTCTTATGCGATCACCTCCCCGGTATCTGCCCGGAACAAGAAACTCTCAAGCCCGGCATCCGAGTGGACGGTGACAGAATAGATCCCCTCCGCGAGCGTGATCTCGACCGTACCTGCACCCAGTCGGTTCATCGCGGGGGAGAGCACCCCTTCCCGGGCGTGAAGAAGATCCTCCGGAGAGATGACGGTGGTGATATCCACCTCTTCTGCTGGCAGGGGGGCAGGAAGTGCGATCTCCTTCCAGCCCGTGGCCCCGAACGTGAGCCACCGCACCTCATCTCCGTCCCGGAGGCCGAGGATCCAGGATGTGGCCCGGCCGTCGAGGTCAACGCCGCTCGCGAGCACCTGGTGAACCGTCGTCCCGGTGACGTTCAGGCCGCCCTCAGCTCCGAGCAGGTCGAGTTCCAGGAGTGCTTCCGTGAGTGTGTACGCCCCCGGTGGCTCCGGCAGGTCGATGGGAGTGATGCCTCCGCCGGTCGGCAGCTGTGCGGGCGTGCCGAGGCAACCGCAGATAAGACAGGCGGCGGCAAGAAGGACCAGAACTTCTCCGGCGTTTCTCATGCAGAGCACCTATTATACACCAGGGTATATAAATAATCACCCCTTCTGCGCCATCAAAAATCCACTGTATGAACCGGATACTGGAAACGTGCAGACAGCCGGCAGCAAGGATATTTCCTCACCTCCCGAAGATCGCATCCCCGGGCGCCCGACCATTATATAGCGGCCCTGCCCGCCGCATACATCGGGAGGCCACCATAATATATATCTATCAATTTGTAACAACAGTTCATGCAGGATAAGGATATGTGTAGCACTGAAGAGTTCAACAACACACCGGCAGACAGACACGGCCGGTTCGCCGAGGCGGCCAGGTTCCACGGGCACATCTGCCCCGGTCTTGCGCTCGGGTACCGGGCGGCCGAGGTCGCGCTCGAGCGGCTCCGTTCAGGTCGGGCCGAGGATGAGGAGCTCGTCACCATCGCCGAGACCGATGCCTGCGGCGTCGATGCCATCCAGTTCCTGACAGGGTGCACCGTCGGGAAAGGAAACCTCCTCTTCAAGGATCACGGCAAGCACGCCTTCACGTTCATCAACCGCCGGACAGGCAACGCTGTCCGGGTCATCGGGAACCCGTCGTTTGACGCCGGCTCGCTCGACCCCGATCTCGCGCCGATCCGGGCACAGGTGATGCAGGGCGAGGCCTCCGACGAGGAGTTTGCCGAGTACCGCAGGCGGACAGAGCGGATAGTCGAGGCGATCCTCGAGATCCCGGCCGAGACCCTCTTCTCCATCCAGGATATCGATGCCGAGATACCGAAACGGGCCCGGATATTCCGGTCGGTGCCGTGCGCGAAGTGCGGCGAGATGACCGCCGAATCCCGGGTCAGGGTCGAGGACGGAAAATTCGTCTGCTACGCCTGCTCAGAGGAGTACACCCGGCGCCTGTGAGGGCACCCTCCCTCACCGCACAATTTTTGCTATCGGGATCTCAAGGATATCCTC
>JAAZID010000412.1 GCA_012510295.1 Methanomicrobiales archaeon
CGACGGCAACGGCATCGGGAGGGAGCCGAAGTGCCTGGACGATATCCCGGGGAACCCTGATGGTGATATCGGATATACCTGGTTTCACCTGATGAAGAAAAGATAGGGGGGAGAACCAATAAACGTGGCGGTGAGTTGAGGCACCACAGAATTCCCTCCCGGTCAGAACGTCCTATTGCCCCGGGAGGCGGATGCTCCGGAAGATCACCGTCCGGCAGACATGAAATCACCACTATACGATCAGCGTCGAGTGGGGGGGATGATCCCGGCGCCGGGGGTGTCGCCAGACCGAGGAGGAAGCGGCGACCACGGCAGGCACCCCGCAGCCCTTCGCCGCGATGGGCATGCCGGTCACGTTCGCCTCGTTCGAGGCGAGCGGATCCTTCACCGACCGGGGCACGGAGGGGATGGCCGCCTGGTGGAAGATGCCGGCCGCGCCGGGGAAGGTCTTCATCGGGAGACCGGTGACGCCCCCCTCAATGAACTCCACCCGGGGGTGGTCGAGGAGGTGCTCGATCTTCGCCTGGCCGACCCGGTGGCGAGGTTGTCGATGATGGTGACGTCGTGGTCTTGAGCGAAGGTGTCTGCGAGGTTTGAGCCGATGAAGCCGGCGCCGCCGGTGACGATGTAGCGCATGAAAAATCTATGGCGCTCACATTGCAAACCCTTTGCCGAAGTGTTATACAAGATACGTTGTTCGAGGAGATTTTGGATCAGGATGCTATAGTAACTCCGCAATTAATGTGATTATATACGATGACATGTGACTATCGGTAGCCCGAATACCGTGGTCGCGCTCTCCCTTCACATACTTATTGAAGCGAGCAGCGATAAGTTCGAACTGCGCTTGCCCGATGTCGGCTGACTTCGTTACCTCCGTATGCTTCATAGGGTCTTTTGCCGGCCCTATGACGACAATCCCCCGTTCAATCGACGCATGGAACCAATGTTCCTCCCCTTTTCGGGGGTGCATTGAAACGGTGTGAAAATCTCTTCCCTTTGCACCTAATTGTTCGCAAATTGACTCCCAAGCAGGAGTTAAATCCTTCTGATCTAAAATAGTTTTAGGATTTAACATGGTGAGATAAATCGTCTTTCAATTACTTATACCTTACTTTACAAACCCTTTGCCGAAGCATCATATAATCATATTTATATATTGAACTGTATTGTTACTCTCTCACTCTCCACTTCCTATGCCTACCTCACTACCTATTCATTCTCCTTCACTGACCCGCATTTTCAGCAGGCTGCTGGAAAAAGTGCATTGCTGCCTCCTAAACGCCTCTCATCGTCATTGTCGCTGCCTCGTACCTCGACCGGATCGAGTTCGTCGTGACCATCAATGCGGCACTCGACTGGAACCAGAGCGCACTGGCTCTCCCCCCCGCACCCCCCTCCTAAAGCTCATCTCCAGTGAGATTCGTGTTCCCGGCGCCATGTCGGAAGAAGTGGAGATATGAACGCTCGATTCTAAGAATCAGAAGTTTTCTATCGGTAAATACTCTCAAAACCCATAGTGAGTCCTCTTCTCTTTAAACCACTCGTCCAACAACCTCCGTATCAAAGACTTCGCGGAGGAGAGAGACATAGGGTCCGGTGGTGCAGGGATCATCTCTCCATGCCTTGCGTCCACACCCAAGGCCTCTGGGCTATTGGCGGTCTGTTTGAACCTCTTCAATTCAGCCAGATTACACCAGCCCTTCTTTGGTATGTTACCCACATCCTCCTGTATTACTTCATAGACTTTGTACAGGCCCGACCAGGTTTCAAAGTCATCCTTGATTAAGTATAATGCCCTCTTTACATGTGCGTCTCTCTTCGAGAGCTCCAGCCAGGCAACAACGGGCTCTGCAGGACAGTCTTCCTCGATCGTCCCATCGGCAGGCATGAATGGTGGTGACACTGCACGTATGAGATACCGAAATAGATGATGTCATCGTAACATAGGCATGTCTGGTTCCATCGTCGTTGATCCTTGAGATAGGCCCTATCGTGACAGGAGTATGGGAACCCAGAGCAGCAAGTTTTGTTGCACCGTTGAGTGCGCACAGAATTTTGGCTACAGATTCCCACACTTCTTCCTGAGAGGCAAAATCTCTAAATCCTTTGGATCTCAAGATGAATCCGCCATTCTCTCTCTGTATACAGAGATCAGGTGTATCAAATACCTTCACGAGCTCCTGCAGCGCATGAGCACCCCCCGAAAGCGTTACTACCCATTCCATTGACCTATCATATTCTCCAGCAGTACCATATACTCCTTGGAGCACACTGCAAGAAACTTCATCGGCAGGAAAGCGGGTAGCGGCCCAGCATAGAATTGCTAATTAATTTGGGGTGATCTGAACGAATCACGTTGAGCAACAACTTGTGATGATACCAAAATAATCGCGCGGCGGAAATTTTCGATTCCCAGTTGTTTCATGGGTTGCTACCGAATTCCATGCCCCAGAACACGCTCGCCAGTTTCCAACTCCCGCTTCAGTGCGGACAGCCGGCCGCTGGGGTACTCCGGGCGGTAGCCCTCCTCAACGAGGTACCGGGAGGCCCGGGGCTCAAAAGGCGCGCGGTGGGCGCTCATGTAGTGGGGGAACCGGTCGTAGCCGTCCCTGAATGCCCCGTTGTACTCCTCCGCACTGGTGAAGAGGCGCCAGATCTCAGGATCCCGCCGGAGGATGTCGTGCATATGCATGGGTTGCTGTTAGAGATTATTCGCGGCGCCGGTATTAGTTATGTCTGTTCTTGCTTTCTTTGTCAATGCCGGGATAAGCAAAACCAGCGCTGATTCGCGCGCCCGGGATCACTCATCCCTGATCACGCACATGGCTGGCCGCGCGCCCCGGCCCCCCGTATGGCCGCCGGCAAAGGCCGGTCCCACACTGGAAAGCAGCGCCGATTCAAAAGAAACACCCGTTCCTCTTTTTTTCGCGTCATTAGAGCCGTTGGTGAGCGCCCGATTGAACAAGGCGGCCTTTGCGCCTCCAGGCCCTTTCCCTGCCTCTCGTAGCGCCGGCTCCGTCAGGTGAAGCGTGTGCTCAGGCATGAACTTGGTGGTCCCGGGTGGAGGGAGAGTGCCGACCCCGCCGGGGGTTTAGGGCTTTCCGAATAGTGCTACAGAGAACGTGTTACTCTCCTGAAAGCTACTGCACTCTGGGCTATCTCGGCCAGACTTGTTGTCGCCACCGCCGGGCAATATTTCTGAAATCCACCACATTTGGTGAATCAGGTTGCCATCCTGCATCAAAATCAACGTCATGAGACCGCAGGAGCCCAAGTTTGCCATTTGATTTTTAGAGGTGCATCATGTCCCAAAAATATCCAAAATGGGAGGAATGGAGTTTGACAGTTGAGGTATATTTGTGAGTAAAATGCACGTTTGATTATCAAAATGCCAGGTCTGTCTGAAATTCAAGGCCAAAACGAGGAAATTTCGGGAGATGTTTTCCCAAATACCTGAAACTGTCAAATTCTATTCCGCCACAATCTGA
>JAAZID010000187.1 GCA_012510295.1 Methanomicrobiales archaeon
AAATATCACTCCAGTCTCCGCCTCCCCTCGCCGGAAGTTCTTTACCGGGTTATCATCCGATACAGGATTATGGGTATATTCCCCCGGATAGGTCGGAGCCCTGGAAGAGAGATGAATTCGTGGGAGTACAGCATGTGGGCGTATATCAGACACCCTGACGGTAGCACAGAAGAACGAGAGTTTCCTACAGGGATCTCTATCGAGATCGGCGATATCCTTGAGGATGGCGCGGTAGTCATCGATCTCCCGTACCCTGATGACTACGACGATGATATGGACTCCCTGCTCTCCTACGACGAATGACCCGGGCCGCCTCCGCGCGGCGGCCTATCTTCGTCTCTGGAACCGGCCTGCAACCCGGTACATAGGCTGAACGTTTGAGCCCTCCATCTCGCCGAGGGCGAACGCGAACCTCTCCTTGATGGTCGGCGGGAGGCCACTCTCCGGTATCGATACAAACCCGTATGCGCCGTAGAAGTCGACGAGGTTCCGGACCGAGTGCATGTACATCGTATCGTGCTGGCATGCCTCGACGAGTGCATCCATGGACCTTCTGGCGTACCCCCTCCCCCGGTACCTGACCGGTGTGAAGACACCGTCCACCTCATAGCCATCGGGGTGTCGCCGGCACCGGGCGATCGAGACGAGTGTGTCATCCGCAAAGACACCGAATATCCGGTCTATCTCAGGGTCTGCTTTTAGCTGATGATAGTCGATCCATATCTCTTCTGCGAGCGCAAATTCATCTCTCCGGAGCTCCCGTGCCTCTATCTTTAAGCTGATCGGGACTGCAAGCACCAGCACCGGCCGCTTCGCGCATCCCACGACGCCCGTGGTGACACTCCCGAGCGGCGCGCTCCCGGGAGCATCGCGCACACCGATGCGGGGGACGATGACCGTAGAAGCGCTGATCTCATCCGCCACCGCACAGATCGTGCGCACGGGGTCTCCGGTCCGGATCAGGTCGCTGATCTCCCGCCCGGCGGGCGATAGGCTACTCCGGAGGGTGATGAGTCGTTCCGCTACCTCCTGCTCTTTGCCGGCACGTTCCGCCTCGACGACGTGCAGGAGCACCGCAGTCTCACCATCGGTCGGTCCCTCCAGGATCGAGCGCACATCCGACGCCAGTGCCGCAAGATCGGTCGGCACCAGCAGTCGCAGGGAGAGCGATCCATCGCTACGCCCCGTTTCGGGGACGATCAGGACGTGGATCTTTGCATCGCGGAGAACGGTTGCCGCAACGTTCTCGGAGAAGAGGTTCCGGAGTCGTCCCTGGTCCCGGATACCCATCGCGATCAGGTTAGCACCGGTCCCGGATGCGGCGCTGAGTATCCTCTCCGGGACAGTTGTTCCGTCGTCTTCTGCGACCATCACCTCCACAGCGATACCCTGTCGCCGCACCTGGTCTTCCATCCTGCGGAGCGCCTCATCGGATGGCAGGGGTCCGGCTGATGTCCGGGCGTGGAAGAGGATGACCTCGCGAACGCCCGGAACCTCGCCTATCCGCTCCGCTGCGACGGCCGAGGCCGGTGAGAGGTCTGTCGGTATGAGCACTTTTGTAAACATGGTAACCTCCACCTCAGACTATCCGGTATCCATCCGGCGGCACGTGTATCTCAAACCTCGCTCCCTCGCCGGGTGTTCCGGTCTCCCGGATCGTCATGTTTGTGATCGAGAGGACCTCCCGGACAAAGAAGAGTCCAAGCCCTCCCTCACCGCCGGGCCGGTACTCGAATATCTTCTCCTTCTCCGTCCCGGGTATGCCCACGCCATCATCCTCAATGTATATTATGAGTCCATCGTCCCGGAGCTGGTAGGTGATGATGACCTCGGATACGGTCTCCCCGTGGCGGGCGGAGTTCTCGATCAGGTTCGAGTAGACGCGGTCGAGCAGAGGGTCGGCGAAGACCTCAAGCCGCTCCACCCAGGGGCGGACCGAGACGCCGGGCAGTAGCAGGCACGACGTCACTTCCCGGATCACCTTCTGCAGGGGCTGCCAGTCGGATGGTCGGAGACCGAGGTTCTGGTAGTCGCGGGTGATCTCCGCGCGGCTCTGCACGAACCGGGCATCCTCCTCAAGCTTCTCCAGGTACTGGTGGATGGCGGGATCGTCAAACTCGCTCAGCCCTGCGTTGATCTGCCGGCGGAGCGCTGATACCGCTGCCATCAGGTCGTTTCTGGTGAGACGCCCCATCACGTTCAGTTTCGTGTTGGCCTGGCGGAGCGCATCTTCGGCGTTCCTCCGGGCGGTGACATCGACGAGCGTGAGGATGATCCTGCCGTCCGGGAGCTGGCCGCCCGATACGATGACCCGGACGATACCCCCATCCGGGCGGCGGAGGGCAACCTCGTAGCCATAGACTGCCTTATCAGGGCTGACTCTCATCTGGAAGTCTCTCCAGGCCTCTGGGTCTTCGAGAAATCGTGTTATCGGCTCGCCGATCAGGTCTTTTATCGTGGAACCGAGGAGGGCAGCACCCATGTAGTTGACCTCCTCGATACGGGGGGCGGCGTTCTCCGGTGCAACGATGAATGTCCCTGCTTCCGAGTTGTCAAAGACCCCCCGGTAACGCTGTTCCTGCTCCCGCAGTCTCAGGGCGAGGAGCGAGACGATGGTCCCTATGGCGACGAAGATCACAGCCCGCGCAAGCATCGCGGTGATCAGCCCTCCATCCCCGCCGGCGAAGGGCAGGCAGATCGCCAGGTAGCCGAGGCTTAAGGCAAGTGCGGAGACGGTGCCGCGGCGGGGGAACGAGTAGGCGAGGAGCACGATCGGCAGGTAGAAGATGTGCGGGAGGGCACTCGTGATGCCGAAGAAGAGCCCGAGAGCGTTTGCGGCGAAGGCTATGATGATCGATACTGCGATCAGGAGGATCCGGTTATCTATTATCGGCGATCGGCGTGTTCCCGGCATCAGGCGAAACTCCTCCTGTGGATCCGGAACGCAAATTGCCTCCTGCGCGGGGCGGGAGGTGTTGTTCTACGGTCTACTCTCTGCATATACTTCTAATGGCGCTTTAGTTTCCGGCCCTTAAAAGAGATCTGATCTGTAGCGCCTTCCGGTCTCGTGCAAAGGCATATGCCCATCGTTCTGCCAATACTGATGAGGGACTGATGAAGGTCGCACTCCTCCAGGTGAACACGGTCATCGGAGACCTTGCCGGCAACGCTGATCGGATGGCAGCAGGTGTCAGGGAGGCCGCCCGCTCCCGGCCTGACCTGATCCTGGCCCCGGAACTCGCCCTGACCGGGTGCCCGCCCCGGGATCTCCTCCTCCAAGGCGGGTTCGTGGAGCGGAGCCTCGCGGTCCTGGAGGGTCTGGCCGCCGACCTTCGCGGTGCGCCGCCGGTCATCATCGGGTTTGCCGCGCAGAATCCTTCCGGCTCCGGCCGGTCACTTCAGGACGCCGCCGCACTCCTTGAGGGTGGGACTATCCGGGAGGTGATCGGAAAGACCTATCTCTCCCCCTCCGGCGCACTCGATGAGGGGCGTTACTTTGAGCCTGCGGTCGGCACTCCCCGGGTCCTCAGCCTCGGTGGAAGAAAGGTCGGCATCTCTATCGGGGAGGAGATCTGGCGTATCGGGCGATCTGCTGGAGATCTGGTCCGTGCCGGCGCTGATCTCATCGTAAACATATCCGCATCACCGTTTGTCCCCGGGAAGCAGGGCCTGCGCGAGGGGGGCCTCTCCCGCATAGCGAGGGATCACCGGATCCCGATCGCCACAACAAACCTCGTCGGTGGGAACGATAGCCTGGTCTTCGATGGCCGGAGCTCGGTCTTCGGCACCGACGGGACGCTCATCGCCCGTGGGGCGGCCTTCGCTGAGGATATCGTGATCGCTTATATCGATCGCCCCGGCCCGCAGGCGATCGCTCCCGACGACCCCGCGCCCGAGTCCGAGGTCTGGCGGGCGCTCGTGCTCGGCACACGCGATTATGTCAGGAAGACCGGTTTTGAGATGGCCCTCCTCGGTCTCTCTGGCGGGATCGACTCATCGCTTGTGGCCGCAATCACCGCCCGGGCACTGGGACCGGAGAGCGTCTTCGGGGTGCTCCTCCCCTCGCCCTACACATCGGAGGAGAGCATCGAGGATGCCCGGGAGGTTGCGGAGAACCTCGGTATCCGGACATGCATCCTCCCGATCACCCCGGCTATGGAGGTCTTCGACGAAACCCTTGCAGAGACTTTCGCCGGGCTCCCCCGGGATGCCACCGAAGAGAACATCCAGGCCAGGATCAGGGCGGTCATCCTGATGGCCCTCGCCAACAAGTTCGATGCCATACTCCTCTCCACCGGGAACAGATCTGAGGCCGCGGTCGGCTACTCGACCCTCTATGGGGATATGGCCGGGGGCCTTTCGGTGATAGGCGATCTCTCGAAAGGGATGGTCTACCGGGTCAGCCGATGGTTGAATCGGGAGCGCCCGGTCATCCCCATCCGGGTGCTTGAAAAACCCCCCTCTGCCGAGCTCCGTCCCGGCCAGACCGACCGGGATACCCTCCCCCCCTACGAGATCCTCGACGCCATCCTCCACAGCTACATCGAGTGCTCTGAGTCACCCGCCGATATCATCGCCGCCGGGTACCCTGCAGAGACCGTCTACCGGATCCTCCGGATGGTCAGGCTGGCTGAGTTCAAGCGCCGGCAGGCCGCGCCCTGTATCAGGGTGACCGAACGGGCCTTTGATACCGACTGGCGGATGCCGATCGCCGCACGACCGTGGTGGGAGGAAGGAGCCGGCCGATGACACAAAACTCCCTTACAGGCGATCTGCTCGCGATATATGATGCTCTGCATGCGGCGTTCGGCCACCAGCGCTGGTGGCCTGCAGAGACCCCCTTTGAGACGATGATCGGCGCTATCCTCGCCCAGAACGTCTCCTGGACGAACGCGGCGAAGGCCATCGTGAACCTGAAAAGCGCTGACCTCCTCGATCCGGATCGACTCACCGCGGCCGATACCGGGGATGTCGCCCGGTTGATCACCCCCTCCCGGTTCTATAACCAGAAGGCGGAACGGATCCAGGAGTTTTCCCGGATCTATATCGATGAGTTTCAGGCCGATCCAGCGGTGATGGCGGCCGTGGAGGCGGATGCGCTCCGCAAACGCCTTCTCGCGGTCAGGGGTTTTGGGGAGGAGACTGTTGATACCATCCTGCTC
>JAAZID010000188.1 GCA_012510295.1 Methanomicrobiales archaeon
GGAACTTGGATGTTACGCCCGCATGGAGGTACCTGGAATATGATCGCGAAGATATCCAGGATCGGGCCGGTTGATGCAGTATTTTCAGCGCCCCCTTCCAAGAGTTACACTCACCGTGCCCTGATCGCTGCGGCGCTCGCCTCCGGGCGGTCACGGATCACATCCCCGCTCCGCGCCATCGATACCGAACTGACCGCACGGGGACTGAAGAGCCTCGGTGTGCCGATCGAGTGGCGACCGGAGGAGATCACTATCGCCGGGTGCGGCGGGGAATTTCCGACGTCGGGTGAGGTCACGATCGACTGCGGGAACTCAGGGACGACGCTACGACTGCTCGCATCAACAGCGCTCCTCGCCCCGCACACGGTGGCGCTCACGGGGAGCGCGCGGATGCTCGAGCGCCCGGTCGGGCCGCTCGCCGATGCCCTGCAGGTTCTCGGCGGCGATGTCGCGTTCGTCGGCCGGCCGGGCTACCCCCCCATCCGGATCGCGGGGAGACTTCGGGGCGGGAAGGCGGAGATCGACGGAAGCATGAGCAGTCAGTTCATATCATCCATCCTGATGGCAGCACCCTATGCAGATGAGGATGTGGCTCTCACCCTCCCGGCTCCCCCTGCATCCCGGTCATACCTCGACGTGACCATGGATGTCATGCTCAGGTTCGGCGCCCGGATCGAGCGCCGGGACTACGACTGGTTCAGGGTGAAGAGCGGCGTGCCCTACCGGGGGATGGATTACCGGGTAGAGGGTGATTACTCATCGGCGTCTTATCTCTTCGCGATCGCGGCTGTCTGCGGCGGGAAGGTCATGGTCACGGGCTTACATCCGGCGTCGGTCCAGGGAGACCGCCGGTTCATTGAGGCCCTTGGTATGATGGGTTGCCGGGTGGCGGCGACCGGGGATGCGGTGACGGTGGAGCGGACCGGTGATCTCATGGGGATCGATATCGATATGTCCTCGTCCCCGGACACCGTCCAGACACTCGCAGCGGTAGCGGCGACGGCAAGATCGCCGACGACGATCACGGGGATAGCCCACCTGCAGTACAAAGAGAGCGACCGCGTCGGGGTGACGGCTGAGGTCCTCCGGAGGATGGGGGCGGGAGTCCGGGTCACCGAAGACTCTCTCACGGTCACACCCGCACCCCTCCACGGTGTGCTCGTCGATCCGCATGATGACCACCGGACGGCGATGGCGTTTGCGGTGCTCGGTCTTGCGGTCGGTGGGATGGCGATCCGTGATCCCGGTTGCGTGGAGAAGTCGTTTCCCGGGTTCTGGGAGGCGCTCTACGGGGAGGGGTTGCTGTGAAGGTTGTCCTTGTCGGGTTCCGGGGGACCGGGAAGACAGCGGTCGGGCGGATACTTGCTGATCGATTGGAGGTGCCTTTCTATGATACCGACGCACTGATCGAGCGCCGGATGGGGATGCGGATCCCGGAGATATTCCGGCGATACGGGGAGGTAGAGTTTCGGATCCTCGAGCGGGAGGTGATCGCGTCGCTCCGGGATGCCAAAGGTGTCATCAGTACTGGCGGCGGTGCGGTCTCTGACCCGGCAAACGTCGCCGACCTCCGGTGGCATGGCACGGTCGTCCTCCTCACCGCCGCACCCGCGGTCATCCTGGACCGGATCGCTGGAAGCGACCGGCCGGGGCTGACAGACCTTTCACCGGCAGAGGAGGTGCAGGCGCTCCTCGCCGCGAGGCAGGAGGCCTACATCGGTGCGGCCGATGTCTGTATCGATACCGGAAGGTACACGCCTGAAGAGGTCGCGGACCTGGTACTCCAGGGCGCCGGTATCTCCGGGGAGGAGAGGGTTGAGCGCAACACCCTCCTTGAGCGGTTCGGTCTCGCGGATCTCAGGGGTATGATCGACCGCGACCCGGATCTCAGGGTATGCGCTATCGCCGGGAACCCTTGCGCCCACAGCAAAAGCCCGCTCCTCTACAACCGGCTCTTTGCGCACTTTGGTATGAACTACCACTACACCCGCTTCGAGTGGCCGGATGCGGAGACGATCGTCCGCCTCGCCTCCCTCCTCCCCACAAAAGGGTTCGCGGTCACGATACCGTTCAAGGCCGACGTGATGCGCTCCATCGACGAGATTGATGACCACGCGGCCGCCATCGGAGCGGTGAACACCGTGGTGCGGTGCGGCGACCGGATGTACGGCTATAACACCGACTGGCTGGGTGTGCGGACCCCGCTCCTCCACCGGCAGGGCGCGCGGGCGGTGGTCCTCGGTGCCGGGGGTGCGGCGGCCGCA
>JAAZID010000189.1 GCA_012510295.1 Methanomicrobiales archaeon
CTCCATCGCGCCGAGCACCCGCCGGGTCAGGATATCCTCGTCCTGGCTGAACCCCGAGTGGACCGAAGCGATCACAACATCGAGGTCAGCGAGCACCCTATCCGGGTAACCGAGGCTGCCGTCGCTCTTGATATCCACCTCACTCCCGGCGAGGAGCTGGCAGGTATGCCGGCGGTTGACCTGCTCGATCCCGGTCCGTTGCCGCGCGAGGGCTTCCAAGCTCACCCGTGATGAGTGGTCGGTGATCGCGATGTACTCATACCCCATGGCATCCCCCACCGCCGCCACATCCTCAAGCGACTGGCGGCCGTCGCTTGCGGTCGTGTGGGAGTGGAGATCCCCCCGGAGGTCGGAGAGCTCGATGAGGTCGGGGAGGGCGTGGCGGAGGGCGAGCTCGACCTCACCCCGGTCCTCGCGAAGCTCCGGCGGGATCGTCTCCATACCGAGGAACTCAAAGATCTCTTCCTCGCTCTTAAACGTCTGAATGTGGCCGCTCCCCCGGTCAACGAGACCGCCCGGCTCCAGCCGGTAGCCCTGCGCACCCGCCACCTCCCCGAGTCGGGCCAGGAACCCGGCCGAACCGGTGGCACAGAGGAGCGCGGTGCCGAACCCCTCCGGGCCGGTGAACCTGACCCTCACCTGCCCGCCGTGAAGCGAGGTCTCCTCTCCACCACCGATGGCGACGACATCAACCTCGTCGATGGTGGCCGCCCCCCGACGGTAGTCCCCGGCGACCACCCACCCCACGCCGGGGAGGTGTGCCGCTACCTCTTTGAGCAGGGCGTCAGCCTCCGGACGACTCATCACGTCCTCCCTCTCGCGGTAGCGCCTGATCGCCCTTCCTATCGCCTTCTCCCGCTTTGCGCCGAATCCCCTGATCTCCCGGAGCCGCCTCCCACGCACCGCCGCTTCGAGGTCGTCGATCGTCAGGATGCCGAGGTGCTTCCAGAGGGCGTGAAGGGTCCGCGGCCCCACCCCGGGTATATCGAGGAGTTCGATGACCGACCCCGGGACGGAGGCCTTGAGATCATCAAGCTCCTGAAACGACCCGCTCTCCACGATCTCGCGGATCTGCCCGGCTATCCTGACCCCGATACCCGGGATCCGGGTGAGCGCTTCCTCATCGAGACCGGCGAGGAAGAGGTGCTCGACCTGCCGCGCCGCCCGGGCATACGCCGCGGCCCGGTGGCGGTCTTCTCCCGCGACCTCAAGCAACCGACCCATGAGCGCGAGCCTTCCGGCAACGTCCCTGTTCGTGACCTCTCCCTCCATGATCAATCGGTCGTTCATGAAACCATATAGATTTTTGATGTCATATCTCCCCCGCAAAGATAAACTGCTTAGAAGTAAAAGAGATTGTAGCATGCTTTCTTCCACGTTCGAGGATTATCTCGAAGCAGTCCTCATGATTACGGAAAATGGCGAAAAATCGGCGACGCTTCAGGAGGTAGCAGATGCACTGGATAGCGAGGTGGCGGATGTCGAGGTGACCACCTCTTTTTTGATCGGGGAGGGCTACCTTGAGTGGGTGCCGGGTGACGCCCTCCGGTTGACCAAGAAAGGAAAGGAGATTGCATCAGAGGTGGCGCGGAAGCACCGCATCCTCCAGAGCTTCCTGACCGAGGTGCTCGGCATCGAGGAGGAAGCAGCAAACCGGGAGGCCTGTACGCTTGAGCACGATATATCCGACGAGACCATCGACCGTCTCTCCTCCTACCTGGACAGTGGTGGCTGCCCTCCGCCCGGCCGGCGTGCCGGATGCCGCTGGGGACAGGATGCCTGCACACTCCTCGACTGTGAAGAAGGCGATACCGTCCGGGTTGCGGCGATCCGGAGACCCCGACGGAACCGGAGACTGCTCGATCTCGGTATCTTCCCGGGCGAGGTCGTGGAGATCCGGCGAAAACTCCCGAACCACTCGGTCGTCGTCAGGGTGAAGGGGTGTGATATCGGAATCAGCCCGGAGATCGCCACATCTATCGTTGTGGAGTCATGCCCATGAGGTTTGCGCTGGTCGGCAACCCCACTGTAGGCAAATCCCTGATATTCAACCAGCTCACCGGTCTCGGCGTCGAGGTGAGCAACTACCCCGGAACCACCGTCGAGCTGCAACGCGGCAACACCTGTTTCGAGCGCGAGATAGTCGAGATCGTGGATCTCCCCGGCATCTACTCGCTTGAAGGCGAATCCGACGAAGAGACCCTGGTCCGCCAGTACCTGGACCGGCAGGAGACCGATGTGGTCATCGTCGTGGCTAACGCCACGCGCCTCGAACGTAACCTCTACCTCCTCCTCCAGGTGGCCGAGTACGGCCTCCCGATGGTCGTCGTGCTGAACATGGTCGATGATGCCGCGAAACAGGGGCTCGAGATCGATCCCGCCCCGCTCCGCGATCTCCTCGGCGTCGATGTCATCCTGACGGCGGCATCGCTCGGCAAGAACATCGACCAGATCATACCGGCGGCGCTCATTGCCACCCGGCCATCAGAGGTGGAGATCCCCTACGATCATCACATCGAGGCTGCTATCCGGAGCCTCGGGAAGATGTTCGGAGTCGGCCGGAGGGGAAGCCTCCAGGCGCTCCAGGGGTTTGGCGATGACCCGGATCTCCTTGAGGCGGCGCAGACGATCGCCGATGAGATCGAGTCACGGCACCGTATGACGGCCGCCCAGATCATCGCCGCCAACCGGCACAACTTCGCCCGCGAGCTTGCCGACCTCACCGTCAGGAAAGAGACGCCGCCCCCCCGGACCGATCTCGATAGCATCCTGACGCGGCCTATCCCCGGAATCCCGATCCTCTTTGGGATCCTGGTAGGGATGCTCCTCTTTGTCTTCGTCGTGGGTTCCTACCTCGAAGAACTGATCGTCGAAGCGTTCGACATCTTCATGCTCCAGCCGTTCATCGCCCTCGGGTTGCCGCCGCTGGTAGAGGCCCTTGGAACAGCCATCATCCTCGCTCTCCAGGCCGGCCTCGGTATAGCGTTCCCGTTCGTCTTCCTCTTCTACGTCATCATATCGATCCTTGAGGACTCGGGCTACATGACCCGTGCCGCGTTCCTCGCCGATAACGCCATGCAC
>JAAZID010000190.1 GCA_012510295.1 Methanomicrobiales archaeon
ACCTCGAGCGGTTGGTGGAGGCGGAAAACCTGACCGAATCGGTTATATTCACGGGCGCCCTCCCCCGGGAGGAGATCCCGGGGTTGCTCTCCGAGTCGCTCGTAGGGATGGCGCCGCTGAAGCGACTGGAGACCCTCGAGTACGCTGCTCCTACCAAGGCATACGAGTACATGGCATGCGGGATACCCTTCGTCGGGTGCGGGGATGGTGAGATCGCTAACCTCGCCAGGGAATCGGGTGCAGGTGTCATAGCCGAGAATACCCCGGAGGCGATAGCCGCGACACTCTCTTCACTCCTGGATGATCCGGAAAAGATGGAGGAGATGGGTCGCCGGGGGCGGGAGTACGTCGCGGAGCACTATGACCGGAGAGCGATCACCCTCAAACTGAAGCAGCATATCGAGAGGATGACATGGATGGGCGTGTGAGATCGCTGGTCACCCGGATGAGCGGAGCGGTCCGGGAGATGGTGGTCGTCGACGGCGAGACCGCGTACATCCCTGACCCGGTCTTTGGCATCGTCAGGAACAGGGTGCACGCCGAGGTCGCAAAGACGCTGCTCCGCACGGGCGATGACTCGCTCGCAGAACCGCTCTTGAACTATATCGTTCAATGTCAGAATCCAGAGGGGTCCTGGAACGAGGTCCACGTCAACTACAACCAGCCTTCAGCCCTGATCACTGCGTTCATCGGAGACGCCCTGCTGGAGGCGGCTGACCGCTACCCCCACGAGGAGGCACTCGAGAGTGCCCGCGATTACGTCATCGCGGCCGAAAAGCGGCCCGGCTACTTCCTGAAATCGGCACAGTACACCGCCGACCACGTAAACGTCGATGCCTCCTGTGGGGCGTTTCTTGCACGGTACGCAGAGCGGTACGATGACCGGGATGCCCGTGCGGCTGCCGTGCGGGCGGCGGAGAACGTCGTCAGACACCAGCGAGACGATGGTGTCTACCCGTATGCCGTGGACAGGGGAACCTACCCCTACACCTTCGACCTGCCCTGCGCCCACTACCAGGGGGTGACTCTCTACTACCTTGCGAAAGTAAACGACGTGCTCAAGGAGCGCTGGATACGTGAGAGCCTCACGGAGGGGGTGCGCTGGCTCGCGGTCATCCTGTGTCCCCGAGGGCAGTTCGACTGGTCGGAGAGCGGTCTATCCTTCGCCTACCACCTCTCGGGAGCATACGCATTTGCGCACGCCTCCTTCATCCACGCCTCCCGGGGCAACGGCCACTACCTGGAGCATGCCGGCCTCTGCTTCTGCCGGCTTGAGGAGATCGTCCGGGGAGGCCTTGCACTCCGGTGGGAGCCGGAATCCTGGAACAGCCTGCCCTCATCGATCGCCGATGCAGCGAGGATGGCATCGATCGGAGAGTTTCCGGCACGACACCGGGCGTTCCGGTTCGGCTACGCGGTCTACCGGCAGATCGCGCGGAGGAGGTATAGCGAGACCGCTGAGACGGGATCGTTCCGGGTTCTCTGCCGGTTGCTCGGGATCCAGACATCGACCGTGGAACCTTCGAAGAATTTTTCCGATCTCTTCATGACGTCTGAGGTGCTCGATTGCCTCAGCCAGGCGGAGATCTGGGGGAATATGCATGAAACAGGTATTACTTGACCTGCAATCAGGGTCCATTCAGGTGGAGGACGTCCCCGCTCCCACTGCGACACGGGGGGCCATCGTTCGAAACGCCTACTCACTCATCAGCGCGGGCACCGAGTCGTCGCTCATCAACCTCGCGGGGCAGTCGCTCGTCGGGAAGGCGAAGGCACGCCCGGATGACGTGAAGAAAGTTCTCCAGAAGATCGGCACCGACGGTCCCCTCCCGGCGTACCGGCAGGCGATGGGCCGCCTCTCAAAGCCGGAACCGCTCGGTTACAGCTGTGCCGGGACGGTGGTGAAGACCGGGACCGATGACTTCGAGGCCGGCGACCGCGTCGCATGTGGGGGAGCCGGGTACGCGGTGCATGCCGAGTACGTCTCGGTGCCGAGGAACCTCTGTGTGAAGATTCCTGATGGCATTGAATTCCGGGAAGCGGCATTTACGACCGTCGGCTCGATCGCGATGCACGGTGTCCGGAACGCTCAGGTCACGGTCGGTGAGGGTGTCGCGGTGATCGGGCTCGGGCTGATCGGGCTCCTTACCGTCCAGATCCTCAAGGCCGCGGGGTGCCGGGTCATCGGGATCGATATCGACCGGGAGAAGCTCTCGCTCGCGGCAGACCTCGGTGCCGATGTCGTCTCAAACTACGATGGCCTCACGGAGCGGATGAAGGCTTTCTCATCGTTCGGGGCGGATGCGGTCATCATCACCGCGGCCACCCGGTCGAGCGCTCCCGTCGAGGCCGCCGGCCGCCTGGTCAGGGATCAGGGCAGGGTCGTCGTCGTCGGAGATGTGGGCATGAACGTGCCCCGGAATACCTTCTACGAGAAGGAGGCCCCGATCATCGTCTCCCGGTCCTACGGTCCCGGCCGCTACGACCGGAACTACGAGGAGCGGGGGATCGACTACCCCATATATGTGCGGTGGACCGAGCGGAGGAACATGGAGGCGTTCCTTGAACTGGTGCGGCAGGAGAGGATCGATATCGACCGCCTGATAACCCACACATTCGCGCTTGAGGATGCACCGGGAGCCTACAACCTCATCAGCACTGGAAAGGAGCGGTATATCGGGGTTCTCCTGCAGTACAGCCCGAACGGTACGGGGGCTTTTGATACCGTTACTCACCTCCCGAGACCGGAGCGGCGGGGGAGGTCAGATGGGGTCAGGACACTCGGGTGCATCGGTGCCGGGATCCACGCTACAAGCTCGCTCTACCCCCACCTCCCGACCCTCCCCGTGAACCTCGCGGGGCTCTCGACCGCGACAGGGCTTTCGGCACGCTCAGTCGCAAAGAAGTATGGGTTTGCCTACTGCACCACAGACTACCGGGAGATCCTCGATGACCCCGATATCGATGCGGTGATGATCGCAACCCGAAACGACCTCCACGCCCCGATGGCGATCGAGGCGCTACACGCCAGAAAGGATGTCTTTGTGGAAAAACCGCTTGCGACCGATATCGATGAACTCAAGGGCATCGTCAGGGCATGGAAGGAGTCTGAGGGGCGGATCATGGTCGGGTTCAACCGGCGTTACTCGCCGCTCGCACAGAGGATGAAAGAGTTCTTCGGGAACCGGAGCACGCCGGCAGTCCTGCACTACCGCGTCAATGCCGGGCAGATCCCCACCGATCACTGGGTGCACGACGGCGAACAGGGGGGCGGCATGTTGGTATCGGAGTGCTGCCACTTCATCGACTTCATGCAGTTTGTCACCGGAGCGCTACCGGTCCAGGTCTATGCCCGGGCGATCGGGCCGGCTGGGAGCCACCAGAAGTACGACAACCTCCAGGCGACCCTGACGTTTGATGACGGATCGGTCGGCACCGTCACCTACACGACGCTCGGCGATCCCACGTACCCGAAGGAGACCGTCGAGGTCTTCTGCGATGGCGCCGTGGCGAGGATCACCGATTTCCGCGACCTCGAACTCAGGCGGGACGGGAAGGCGTCGAGGGAGAGGCGGTGGCTCGCCCAGGACAAGGGGTTTGCCGGCGAACTCCTGGCGTTCGTGAAGGGCGATCTGCCGGACTTTGCCGGGAGTGTCGCGACGACGCTTGCGACGTTCCGGGCGTGGGAGTCGATCGAAGCCGGGGTGGTTCGGGAGATCGATGTTAGTGGGGTCGGGGTGTAGGAGGGTAGATAGAGTATGATTTATGGATCCCTGGCAAAAACATCAACATAGACAAAATCAGAAAGGCGAACAATCGGTACAATCTTCTGCACAGATACGCTCTGCACACATGACAAAATCTCTTGCTCTGGTGATTACTGACACCACCTCTTCCCCCGTAATCCTCCGACAGATCGTGTAATCCACTTCTTCCCGGAGCCCTTCGATCAGGTTTAGCGCCCGCCCATGTTCTGGAGAAATCTCCCCTGTCCTGATGTACTCAGAACCGATGGCCGAGATCAATCCAGCATGAGTCCTGACATCTATGCCTTTTCGATGCAAGAGAGCACTGGCTGCAAGATACATCGCATAATAGGCGCGATTGATCGAGTCTTCGTAATGGCCTTCGGTGTAGAGGATACGTGCAGCGTCAAGACGTTGATGAGATTTCTGAAGAAGCGCTATTGTGATAGACCGGTCGATCATTCTCTAAACCGCCACACCATCTCGAAAAAGATTCCGGATGAAAGGGTAATGCCGGTGTGCTACAACATCGGCACGCGAGAGCACTTTAACCGAGAGCCTCTCACCTGTCTGCATCAGTAGATCAAAAGCAAGTCCGGCGAGGAATTCACGGATGCGAAAGTCCTCACCAGATGTCATAACGAGAATATCGATATCTGAGTCAGGGCGGTCATCCCCTCGTGCCACAGAGCCAAAGAGTATGATCTCTTCTATCGCGCCCCCGTATGCCTTCCGTGCCTTTGCCGCGAACTCATCGATGACCGACTGCCTGACCAGAAGCATGTAATCAGGTGAGTTTGTGAGTCAGCAGGGATAATAATTACTGTTGCCTGAGTCCCGGCAAACCCGTGGTTTTGTAGCAGCAGGGCGACGGCAACCGGCAAACCCCGGACGGCGCTCCGCACGGGGAGGAAGGCGAGCCAATCGATTCCGATCCGCCGGCCATCCCGGAGGATGACCCCCGGCCCCATCAGGAGGAAAATCCATGCGAATCCAGCGGATCCACACCAGGCACCGCCCCGGAGGATGGAGTTCGGGCCCTCCATATGCCGCTCCCCGGGCCTGCCGGCGCGCGGCCGGCCCGCTACCTACATGGACGATATCCGGGCGTTCTGCACATACGAGAGCTGTTCCGCGATCCTCTCCGGTATCGATCGCGGATCCTCTTCTGCAAACGTCTCTTCCCACTCCCCATCCCGACAGGAACAGTCCAGACCCTCGAAGACCGCCAGGTCGAAGTGCCGGTTATAGTGCTCGATCGCTCTGATGATCTCGGCGTCACACCTCCCGCAGTTCCGGGCCCAGTCGAGAGACTCGACCGAGTAGGTCCAGGGGCTGACATAG
>JAAZID010000028.1 GCA_012510295.1 Methanomicrobiales archaeon
CGTCCGGATCGATCGGGCCGGGGGGGCGGCCGTAAAGGCCGAGGACGTAGTCCTTCACTTCACCCGTCACATTCTTGTAACGCTCCCCCCCGATCAGGACGTTGAACACAGCCTGGGTGCCCACGATCTGGCTCGTCGGGGTCACAAGCGGTGGATAACCGAGATCCTCCCTCACCCGCGGGATCTCCTGGAGCACCTCCTCCAGACGATCGAGAGCACTCTGTTCCTGTAGCTGGGAGACGAGATTCGAGATCATCCCTCCCGGGAGCTGGTAGATCAGGACATCTGAGTCAACCCGGTCTGATATGGAGTTGAAGAGCGGCTGGTACTTCTCCCTGATGCCCAGGCAGACGTTTCTGACATTCCGGAGTGCGACCAGATCGATACCGGTGTCGCGCGGCGTCCCGGCGACGCTTGCGACAACACTCTCCGTCGGGGGCTGAGAGGTTCCAAGCGCAAACGACGACATCGCCGTATCGAGGATATCCACGCCGGCATCAATAGCCGCCTGATAGCTCATGGGCGCAACGCCGCTTGTGCAGTGAGAGTGGAGGGAGACCATGACATCCGCAGTCTTCTTGATCCCCACTATCAGGTCGCGGGCATCATGCGGCATGATCAACCCCGCCATGTCCTTGATACAGATCGAGTCACACCCTAGCGAGTAGAGTTCCCCGGCCATATCGATAAACGTTGCAACGGAGTGAGCCGGGCTGGTCGTATAGCATATCGCACCCTGCAGGTGCGATCCAACGTTTTTGACCTCCTCCATCGCTTTTCTCATGTTCCGAATATCGTTGAGTGCATCAAAGACCCGGAAGATATCGACTCCGTTCTTCGCAGACGCATCTACGAACTTTTCCACCACGTCATCAGGGTAATGCCGGTAACCTACGAGGTTCTGACCGCGCAGGAGCATCTGGATGGGGGTATGCCTCAGTTCAGCCTTCAGCTCCCGGAGGCGGTCCCAGGGATCATCGTTGAGAAACCTGATGCAGCTGTCAAATGTCGCCCCGCCCCAGGCTTCGACAGAGAAGAAGCCCACGTTGTCGATCGTCCGGGCGAGGGGAAGCATGTCTTCAGTCCGTAGCCGGGTGGCGATAAGTGACTGATGCGCGTCCCTAAGCGTGGTATCTGTGATATATAATGTATCGGATTTGGCAGCACACATCGAATTTTGCACCTCGAAGGGCTGGAGAGATCGCAATAAAGCCTCTACAAAATTCACTGTACTAATATAAAAACATCACGAAGGGGCATCCAGTATAAAACCCCGGGTACCATCGCTAATAGAGCTGCCAGGACGTCTCGCGCGCCCGTCTCGAAGATCGGACATATCCGCCCGCCAAGCGTATATCCCCGTACTACCAGCAATCTGGCCAGATCATCGGCCCTTCGAATCTCTGTGACGATGAGCAGGATAGCGATCGGCACGATCGAGCGAGTACCGATCCTGATCCCCTTCAGCGCCAGCGCAACCCGCATCTGCTCTATATCCTGCCTGATCACGGTGAGCCCCTGGATCCCCATCTCGGCAATGAGCCCTATCTCAAACCCGATCCGGTCACCGAACGCCCAGACTGCCACGGCAAGCATCTCGCCTTCCTGAGTCTCAGCATACGCCCATGCGGCGAGGAGCAGGATCACGACCATCCTGACCAGGTAAGAGACCCCCGGACCACCGCCCCACTCGGAGACGAGCGCTGTTACGGCAATCATTAGAGCGAGGCCGAGAAAGACGCCGGGCCGTGGGAGAGCCTTTGTGCGTGGTGTGAAGATCAGCCACCAGACCAGGGCGGCGAGTGCTCCCACGGTGCTCGCAAACGCGGCGATCGAGAGGACCGCAGTAGCAAAGAGCCTCAGTCTCGGATCCTGCATACCGCCTCCCGGGCATCCTGAAGCCTGATGTTCTCCGGGCGGGCGCCCTGTTCCAGGGCGTATAGAAGATACGGTGGAGCATGCCGCCATCGGGGAATCGCCTCCGGCACACGGCCCAGAGCTTTCAGGGTTCCGCCCTCCATCTCCCAGATAACGTCCACCCGGGGGAGGGTTGCACGCTCGTGTGAGAAGATGATCGTGACCCCCTTGCTCCGCCCCTCGATCATACTGCACGCCGTATGCCTGGCGATGCAGTCAAGCGAACTGAACGGCTCATCTAACAACAGGAGATCGGGGTTTCGCATGACCATGCAAGCCAGGAGCAACCCTTTCAGTTCGCCACGGGAGAGATGGAAGGGGTCGTCACCGCCGCGTCCGGGAAGGTCAGTCTGTGCGAGGAGAGGACCGGGCTCAAGGCCCCAGGACTCGATCTCCTCAGAGACTGTCGGAGATGTGATGTGATACTCAGGAAACTGTAACAGGAGCAGGGCGGATGAGATCCCGCGCCGCCTGACAGCACCACTCTCCGGGCGGATCAGTTCGGCAAGGAGCAGAGCGAGTGTCGACTTCCCGCTCCCCACCGGCCCGCTGACCAGATGCACTCCTTCATCAAAGGTGCCACTGCCACGGAGACAGAATGAACCCCGGGTGAAGAGGAGATCCTCGAGATCTACCCTCACCGGCGGAACCTCCACATCGTCGGGTAGAAGCAGGTCTCTTCAAGCCGGGCAAAGACCTCATCC
>JAAZID010000437.1 GCA_012510295.1 Methanomicrobiales archaeon
ACCTGTGCGTCGTAGGCCGCCGGCGTCGTGTCCGAACAGTCATAGTTGTGCGCGGGTGGTGTAGCGCTGGCGGCAGCAGGCAGGGCCGCGAGCAGGAAGAGTGCTGCCAGCATGTAGGTCCATCGTTTCATGAGTATCCCTCAAGGTGAGCCCGGGCGTCCCTGCGCCTGGAGCCAGACCTGCATTTGGGGGGGAAACTCATAAATCCCGCTGTCATGATTCGGTTTTAACCGAACGAACCTTAAATTTTACGATCCGGCTCGGGTGACGGAGGTGATTGATCCCGGGTGACGATCCTGCCGGCGACGTGAGACCCGGCTCCCGGAAAACCGGGTCTTGCAAGCATCGCTCATCACAAGGTGGATTCACCCGGCTACAGGCTGGCAAGTGAGCAACTAACCTGCAAACCACCACATTATAGAAACGTTTTTGTATCGTTCGGAAAAAACCGAACGATGCCTGCTGATTTTATATGCTTTAACGACCCAGATTCGGATCGGGCGCCGCATACGGTGCCCGCTTGTGTGCGGGGTCGCCCATCCCCAGGTCTGACGCCCGAATGATAGAGCCCCGCATGCCCGGAGGCATGACAATATTTGCAGTTTAAACGTATGACCTTTGTCATGCTTTCTGGAATCAAAGCAATGGAGGAAAAAACATGAAAAAATCAAACATTCGGGCACTATCTATGCTCCTAGCAGCAATAGTAATTAGTGCATTAATGGTTCCTGGAGTATGTGCAGAGAAAACAACGAGCGTTACCGCTTTTTATAATGAAATGGGCGGTAAAGAAGTGAGTGCTGGAGAGTATCTTGAAATTGTCGATCCTGATGCATTTTCGACACTTACAGATGAACAAAAGGCACAATTTTATGCGATGAGAGTTACCGTGCCTGATCTGACTCAAAATGTCGCACAAACATCCGCTAAAATCGAAGCAACTGGTGATACACGTCGCGATATCATCTATCAAGTCGTAAATGATGTTGATTTAGCCCCTATACCCTTCGGAATATCTTGGTTTGCGAATTCGAAAGCGTCAAGTATTTTTCCGGATATGCATGTCACTGCTCAGTTTTTCTACAGTGATGACGACGGATCTTCATGGACTGAAATAGATGAAGGAAGTGCTAATGGTCAATTCACCCGTTTTGTAGAAACAGGTAAAATACACTGGCTCCCTTCAGCAGGTCACTACAAAGTGGCATCAGTTCATTGGGGTTCATTCCCACCTGGAGCAACTCCGTCGTCCTATTTCATCCCACTCGTGACCGGAGAAATGCCTTACTCATGAACTAAATTGGGGTAACTAAAGACCCCGAATTCTCTATTTTTATCCCAAAACGCTTATGAGGTCGTGCCAGTCACACCTCATTTCTGCCTCTGGATCCCCGACCCGGAAACCCGTGGCCTGCGCTCGTTGATCCGGTTGCGAAAGTTTCTAATTGAGAAACGGACAGATCTCAAGAACCAGGTACACCACATCCTCGACTCCTGCCTGTTCCGGCTGTCAACCGTCTTTTCTGATACCTTCGGCAAGAGTGAGATGCTCATCCTGACCGTGTCATGGATGGGAAATCCGTCGAGGAGATCTTTGCACCGCTCCCTGCCCGCACCCGGAAGCGCAGTGAAGAGATCCAGAGCAACCTAGAGACAACCCCTCCAGAACTGGCGATCGTCTGGACGCAATGCTATCTGACCCTCATCAAGGAGCTGGACACCAAGATCGAGACGCTCATGAAACGGGTACACCCGTGTGTTGCCAGGCAGATGTGACTTCTCCAGATCCTGACGTCGGTACCCGGAATTGGGTACATCGCTGCGGCGACATTGATCGCTGAGATCGGGAACTACCATGATTTCCCCTCCACAGAAAAACTTGCAGCATGGTGTGGGATCGTTCCTTCTGTCTATCAGTCCACCGATACCCTTAGAATGGAACGATCACGAAAAAGGGTTCCCGAGCGCTCCGGTGGATCTTGGTGGAAGTCGCGCACGTGGCAGCACGAACCAAGCACTCTGCATTGCACCGCTACTTTGTTCGGTTAAAGCGGTGGATCGGCTACCTCAAAGCAGTTGTTGCTCTCGTCCGTAAGATCCTCTGCCTGTTCTGGCACTTCTTGATCGACCAGGAGTTCTATAAGGAGCATTTTCAATAATAACTCAGTAGTTCTTTCGCCAATTCTGGCTTGTATCTCGTCGCATTTTCAAAACACAACGCTGCTTCATCACGTTTATTTGTATTAAAATGGATAACTCCCTTTAAGTACCAGGCCTCTCCATATTCTGGATCCAGATCAAGTGCCTTGTTGCAACTTTCCATAGCTTCAGTGTACTGGCCATAATGGTCGTTGTAATACATCCCCCGAATACACCACGCTGTAGCATTGTTTGGCTCCGATGCAACTAAGTTGTCATAATACTCTTGGCTTGCATTCGTTTTTTCCCAGAAGTACGACATATTCTTATTGTTCAAGTTTTCAGTATGGGCCACACAACCACAGGTAAATAGGATAAACAGTAGCGTACAGCAGAGATATATACTAGTTGGAAGAAATGTCAT
>JAAZID010000191.1 GCA_012510295.1 Methanomicrobiales archaeon
ACGCCGCAAAGGTCTCCTTCCCGGCGAAGAGCGGGTCAGGTGTGACCACCCTGATATCGGTCATACCGATCCCGGAGCAGGGTTCAGTGCCGATATCAAACGTAGCCGCGATAGGCAGCATGCCGGAGGAGATGCCGAACACCGGCCGCTCAAACGTGCGAAGCCACCTGAACCGTCCGGGATACTGCATAAAACCTCTATCCTTCAGTGCTGTCCCACAGAAGATCACCCCCTCCGCCGCCTCAAGATCAGGTGTGCTGACGGTGGTGTAGTGGCGGACGATGGGCGCCGCCCCCGCCCTCTGGAGGATCCTGGCAACCGGCCCGACGAACTCGGCCCGGGAGAGCGAGCCTTCCCGGTAGCAGAGATCGATCACCAGGATCATCTCTCCACCAACCCCGCCCGCTCGATCCGGAGAACTCCGTTGTAGTTCCGGTAGACCTTTGACGCCTCCTCGATCGCGATCCGCCGGGAGAAGAAGGGCGCATCGACGACGAAGGTCTCAAACTCTCCTCCTTCGCCGGTGAGGGTGATCCGGTATCTTCGGGCGGCATCCCGGAGCTCACCGAGGGCGCAGTGATCGATCTCCCTCCCGAGCCAGGATGCATCGAAGGGGCAGGAGAAGACGCCCGCTATGATGACGCGAAACCCGGCGTCGATGAGGTCTTCCATGTAGGTCTCCGGGTCCGTGTGCCAGAGGGGGTTGAAGCACCAGAGATCCAGTTCATGGCAGAGCCTCTGGATGCGCGACGCCTGGTAGACCGAGAGGATCGCCCCCGTGACGACCCCTTCGATCCCGAACCGATCCCTGGCCTTGAGGAGGGCACGCTTCAGGTCCAGGAGTTCCGCCTCTTTCTCACCGGCAGTCTCCGCTTCCACGAGGGGGAGTCCCGCCGCCTCAGCCTGCAGTCCGGCGAGGTGGATGTTTGGGGTATGGAACATGTAACTCTCGGGGTTTCTGGAGATGATCGTGATCAGGCAGGCCACCTCTTCATGCTGCATCGCCTTCCAGCAGGCGAAGAGGGAGTCTTTTCCACCGGAAAAGAGCACACCGAGTTTTATAGTCATTTCTGTATTCATTCTCCCCCGGGAGCTATTAATCCATACGGCGGCACCAGGCGCGGATCCCGTAAGTGGGGTGAATCAGGAAGGGAGTGCTTGATGTCGCCCATATCCGGCCCGCCGAGATCGTTCTCAGGATATCTGTACTTCTCCGGCGCCCGCGCCAGGTGATGATCAGGATTATATGGTATCAAGATCTCTCACGATGTGAGCGATCCGGGACGACATCCTGGAGGTGGAGGGTATGACAGAGAGTGGCGAATTGCCGGAAGAGGAGATCGGGATGGTTGTTGACTGTATCCTGATCGACTACCGGGGCGACCTGGAGTCGCGGGCCAGGGTTGCCCGGACGATCCTTGTATGGGCTGCAGAGCACCCCGATGAGTGGGATGAGTTGTGGGCCCGGTGTCAGCAGCGCCATGAAGCGCTTGTGTGAGACCATCCGGACCTGATATTATCGCTCTTTTCAGCCTATGGAGATGTTTCTTGAGGTTACGAGGGGCCCTGCTGCTGTCCGACGTCCGGATCTGATGAAAAATATGGAGAGAAATACCGATCCCGGGATCTTCACCGCTCCGCGATCCAGTGTCGCGCGATGAACTCTCGCACCATCTTTGCCGCCACCGTTGCCGTCTGCCCGGAATCAAACGGGGCGACCTCTACGTAATCAAACCCCACCGCATGCGGCGCGAGGGTCCGCACAACCTCCCTGATATCGAGCGGCGTCATCCCGAATGGCTCCGGCGTTCCGAGGCCCGGGGTGAGACAGCAGTCGATCGCATCGGCATCGATAGAGAGATAGACCCTTCGCCCTTCTACCTCCTCGAGGATCTCGCTGAGGATGACACCGATTCCCCGCTCCCGAACCGAATCAGCGGTATAGAGCCGCGTCCTCTCTCTGGCAATCTCAAACTGCTCGCGGTCACCGCTCCGGGCGCCGATGATGACGACGTCGTCGACCGATTCGAAGACACGACGCGTGACACACCCGTGGCTGTAAGGTGTCCCGTCGAGTTCGTCGCGCAGATCCAGGTGTGCGTCGCAGACAACGTAGACATCCGGGCATAAGGCCCTGACCGCGCCGATAGTTGCGGTATGCTCACCGCCGAGGATCACCGGAATCTTCCCATCGCCCGCAATCTCGCCCGCAACGTCCGCCACCTGATCGACCAGATCCCCGGGAATTTTTGAGACCACAAGGTCGCCTATATCGGCGATGGGAATCTCATAGAGGTCGAGGTCGGTCGAGGGGTCGTAGGACTCAAAGTTGAGCGAAGCCTCGCGGATCGCCCGGGGCCCGAACCGTGCTCCAGGCTTAAACGAAGTCGTCCCATCATAAGGCACGCCGAAGATGGCGTAGTGGGCATCCTCGTACGATGCCTCCGCATCAGCAAAATAGAGGTGGGCAAGTTCGTTCATGCCCGCCTTCGAGAGCCAGAAGAGATCACTCAAGTTTCTTCTTACCCAGGGATGTTATGTAGGCGATCTCCTTGCCCGGTTCAAGGCCACTGACCTCTTCTTCGGTCAGGTTGAGCTCGAACATATCAAAATCCTTGACGTCCATGAACTGGACGGTCGTGCCGGCGATCGATATGATCTGCGCAATCTTTCTCTCTACGATAGGAACATAGGTCTTTGCCGATACCGGTTGAACGATCGAGCGCTTGACACCGTCAAAGATACCGATACACTCGATCCGGGACTTTGCAGCTCCGTGCTTGCCGGGCTTGGATATAGCGATGGAGACAATCTTGCAGGGTTCGTCATCGATGATGACATAGCGCCCCTCTTTCAGCTTTCCAACTTCTGTCTGTTCTTTCATATTCTCCCACTCAACAAACGCGTGATTAATGTATCTGGATTGCATTACATAAATACACCGTAGAATGAGAGGAGGTATGAAGAGCATTTGACTGAATTCATCCGGGCATGCGATGACCTGGCCGGGGTCGTCAGGGATGCAGTGACTGATATGGCTGGAACGCCGGAGGCGGGGGAGTACGTGACGATGGGCGCGGATGGCACGCCAACAAAGAGGATCGATCAGGTCGCAGAAGAGATCGTCGTAGACTACTTCACGGATCATCCGTTCTGCGGGTGCCTGATCAGCGAGGAACTCGGGCTTGTCAGGATGGGCGGAGGTGAGGGCACCATCTTCCTCGATCCGGTCGACGGCACCTACAACGCAGTGGTCGGGATCCCGTTCTATGCCCTCTCCATCGCCTATGCCGAGGAGGGCATCGTCCAGCAGGGATACGTCCAGAACCTTGCTACCGGTGAGACGTTCCATGCTGTGCGGGGTCAGGAGGTCTGCCTCGATGGGCATCCTATCAGGGTCTCCGGTACATCTCATATCGAGGAGAGCGCCATGAGCGTCTATGGCCGGAAGTTCGACCCGGCCCGCGTGTTCCAGATCAGCCAGAAGATCCGGAGGTGGCGCCATCTCGGCGCATCGGCCCTCGAACTCTGTTACGTCGGATGCGGCCGTATCGATGGTTTTGTCGACGTGCGGGGGACGCTTCGCGTAACAGATGCGGCGGCGGGGATGCTGGTCTGTGAGGAGGCCGGGGGCATCGTCTCCGACCTTGAGGGGATGTCTCTCACCTTCCCGGATGAGGTCGCCGCCGGGCGGTGCCTCATCGCTACGAACGGTACCGTGCACGATGAGGTCATCAGGTGCCTGAGGTGACACCGGTATGAAGGTCGTTTTAGTATCACGCGTTGATAATAAGGAAGCGCTTCGCTACACCGCATCGCTCGCCCGGTATCTCGAAGACCTGGGGCACAGTGTCTCCCTTGAGGCGGGCACGGCACTCCACCTCGGGAGAGACGGAGTGGCGTTTAAGGATATCACCGGCGATCTGGTCGTGGTCATCGGCGGCGACGGCTCGGTCCTCCTCACCATCCACCAGATGAGGAAGCAGGTTCCGGTCATCGGCATCAACCGGGGAGAGGTCGGGTTCCTCGCAGACCTGGAGCCTGAAGAAACGAATGCATTCTTCGCTACCCTTGAAGATGGGTTTCTGGTCGAACAGCGGATGCGGATCAGTCTTTACGCCGATGGGAGACACCTCGGGGACGCCCTCAACGAGGCGGTGATCGTCACCGAACGCCCGGCCAAGATGCTCCGGTTCGGCGTCTATATCGACGGAATACCCTCGGAGAGGTTCAGGGCTGACGGCCTCCTCATATCGACCCCGACCGGATCGACCGCCTATGCTATGAGTGCCGGCGGACCGATCGTCGATCCAAAGATTGAGGGGTTCCTCCTCATACCGCTCGCACCGTACATGCTCTCGTCCCGCCCCCACCTCATCAGCACCGAAAGAACCCTGGAGATCACCCTTGAGACAGAAAAACCTGCACATATTGCCATCGACGGGCAGAGTATGTTTGAACTCAAGAGAGAAGCGAAGATCACGGTCAGGAGATCTGGCGACCCGGCACTCTTCGTCGATATCGGGAGATCCTTCTTTGAGAAGGTGAACTATAAACTCCGCAACCTCTGACCCCGCCGATACCCAAACAGAAATTTTATGAGTATCCGGGAGAACTACTTCACCAGAGGAGTGAGCTACGGATATGGAAGACCAGATTCGCACCGATATCCCCTACGCGGAGATCGCAGAGACGATGAAGAAGACCCTTGGCCTGAAAGGCTCCCCGGTCGCGGTGAAACTTGCAAAGAGCCCGGAGGCCATCCCTGAAGGGGTCAGGCAGATCGATGATACGGTCCGCCACTGCCAGATGGTCAGCAGGGCCCGCCTGAACGGTGAGATCTTCTACGCGACCGTCGACAAACATTCCTGTATGGGCGGTTCATGGGCCCTCGGGCTCAGGGAACTCACGAAAAGCCTCCGCAGCGGTGAATTTTACTACAAGCTCGGCAAGTTTGAGAGCTGGGCCGCCTGTATGCGGACCATCCAGCAGGTTCCGCATGTCCCCACACTTGAGACCTACGCGACGGTCTATGCGCCGCTTGAGAAGACGCCGTTTGACCCACATGTCGTCATCATCATCGCCGAACCCCGGGTGATGCTGAAACTCGCGCAGGCTACGCTCTACAGGCTCGGCGGGCGGATAGAATCTTCGATGTCGGGGATCCAGTCAGTCTGTGCGGATGCGACAGCGCAACCCTATCTCACCGGCAAGGTCAACTACTCGCTCGGGTGCGATGGCTCACGCAGGTTCTCCGGTATCGAGGATAACGAGCAGGTCATGGGCATCCCGGCCGAGATCCTGCCTGAGTTCGCCCAGGCACTTGCAATCGTCACCGCTGCACCCGGATCGGTGCGGTAACCGCCACCCGTTCCACCCTTTTTCGCATTGCACTCTCTCCATCGACGCCCCTCTCCTGATGTACAAGGCTTATCTTCCCGGCCGGTCAATTATTCAGCAGGTGGTTTTTTGCAGGTGTCCATGAAGCTGGAGATGAGAGATCGGCCCGGGCAGCTGGTCGCGGCCCTCAAACCGATCTCTGCTGTCGGGGGGAACATCATCGCGGTCATTCATCAGAGAGAGGCCGCAACGACCGCAGAGGCGCTGGATGTCCAGATCGTGCTCGAACTTCCGGAGGGGAGGCTTGAGAGACTCCTCGAGCTGCTCAGGGAGCAGGGTGTCAACGTCGTGCGCATCGGTGAAGAACGACTCCTCTACGAATGCACATTGATCGTGATCGGGCACCTGATGCATACCGATCTCTCGGATACGGTCAACCAGATCGACAGGACCGGGTCTGCTGAGGTGACGGAACTTTCCATGGTCATGCCTGCGATCGACTCCCCATCTTCAGCCCGCATCACCATCCGCTCAACCACCCGGGCTGAGATGAAGAGAGCGATCAGGATCCTGCGTGCCGTCGCGAAGCAGAAGGAACTCCTCATCATCGAACCTCTGGAGGATGCATGATGCGGATCGCACTCCTGGGCTTTGGCTCCGTCGGCCAGGGCATCGCCCGGGCGATCCTCGAGAAAGATCTGGGTATCACCGTCACCGGGCTTGCCGACTCGCGGAGCGGGATGATCGACGCCAGCGGGATCGATCTCTCAGCGGTGCTCGGCCGGAAAGAGCAGGGCGAGCCCTGCGGCGACCCGGACACCTCCTCCATGGATGTCGTGGAAGAGGCAGAGTACGACATCCTCATCGAGGTGACTCCGACAGACGTCGAGACGGCTGAACCGGCGCTTGGCCATATCAGGGGAGCCCTCCAACGGGGCAGGCACGTCGTCACATCGAATAAAGGTCCGATCGCCATCGATTATCCCGGACTCCGGGCTCTCGCGGAGGAAAGTGGTGTCTTCCTGAAGTATGAAGCGACCGTCTGTGGTGCAATTCCCCTCATCCATGCCATGCAGGAAGGGCTTGCCGGCAACACCATCACGCGGATCTGTGGTGTTTTCAA
>JAAZID010000192.1 GCA_012510295.1 Methanomicrobiales archaeon
CCCATGCCCTATTCCCATATACTTTGGAGTTTTTGGGATATTAACCCTTTGAATCTCCGGGTGCCCCAAAAATTGGGCCGCGCCTCAGCCTGCCCGGTAACATGCCGACCTGATGACCTCGACCATGGTCGGATCTCCCCACTTCCGTTCATCCACGCCCCGGGCGATGGTCGTCCCCCGGAACTGGACCTTGATCCGTGCCGACATCCGCTCATGTTCCTCGATGAAGAGTGGATTGACGATCTCGACCCTCTTCATGCTGATGCTGAGCACGAGGAGTTCAACCATGATCCCCGAATCTCCTGGCGCGAGGTCTTCCTCGTTGACCCAGGTCATAAAGATACACTCGCCCGGCGTGGTCCTGGTCAACGTGATGATGTTGTGGGCACTGTATAGTTCAAGGGTCCTTGCTTTGCCTCCTTTCAGTTCTGCAATGATTGATGGCGATATTCCCGTTAACGCTGCACACTTCATGACTGTCACCCGTACATCGGTAGCTGCTCTCTCCGGGGCGCGGCCTCGGTCTCCTGTACCTGTTCAGCGATCTGGGCCATCGCTGCCTCGATCTCCACCGCCTGCTCAAGTAATGGCTTGGTGTCCAGCTCAAGACCGTAAATCTTGTTTAAAACTTCGATTGTGGCTGCGGAGGACCTTGGATCAGGCGTGTTCACCGTCTCCCCGAGGAGTCCTATCCCCGGGATATCCCGGATCTTACACTCCGTGAGGATGCTTGCCGCGATACCGGATATACTTCCCATCGGGAGGATGATCGTCTCCTCCTCGATCCGCTCGAGGACTCCCCTGCTGGTTGCGACCCCAAAGACTCTCTTCTCAGGCTCATTTGTTATGATTCCTGCAATCGTGGCAACTTCCCTGATACCGAATTTGGTGAGCCAGTCCAGGATGCCGTTTGCCACCTCATAGCAGATCATCGGGTGGATGGGAACATCTGATATGATTGCGGCAAGGTGGTCCTTCTCATAGAGGCGTACGGGTGCGTTGATCACACCCCGCGTCATGAGGGTGACCGGGGGAAAGTACTTGCTCGTGATCGCTCCGATCTGTTCAAACTCCATCTGTTCGACGAGGTACTGGAGAGCAATACTCCCGACGAGTCCGCTACCGGGAAACCCGATCAGCACCGTCTTTTCGGCGCCGGCGAGCGCCTTCGATATGACCTTTATATCATCCATGGGTTCAACCACTCATTTTCGGATTAGTTTAACATAGCTGAATGTTCCTTAAAAATATTATGCAGGAATACCAGATCAAGCGTGGATACACAAAGCAGTTCACAGATTCTATGGTACAGGGTCTCCGGGACCAGTTTGGCGTTGAGCCAGTCGTCTCGACAGACGGTCACTACACTATCAGTTACGGGGCACTCCTGCGACTCGAGGTCTGGACCGGCGGGGGCGGCAAGACGCTGGTCGTCGATACCGATGCGGATACGAACGCCGACGATGAGACGATCATCGATACCAATCGCCGGTTCCGAAACTACCTCCAGCAGGTGACCGGATATACCGCAAAAGAGCGTGCGAAGAAAGCAAAGAAGATGGCCGAGTGATCGATTTTTCTCCAGCCCGGCACCATTTCCTCTTGCGGGCCTCCATTACCGGTTTTTCTCTATTTTTTTGTATACCACCTGGCCGCTATTGTCCGGCTGTCCCTCCCTTTGCCACATGTCTGGCCCCCCTATCTTCGGGGATCCCGGTGTGAGGCCTGGCACAGGCTATCTCAGTCAGCTTTTCAGGGTTCGCCTGGATGTACGATCTGGCGCCTTCATACGAAGGGTGGTGCGGTCTTACCACCCGGCATGCGGCTCCTTCCCGGCCCGGTTCTCTTTTGTGAAGGATCGATTGCAGGCGAGGAGCGTCCCACTACGGTATGCCTCATATTCGCCGGGCATCCCCGGGTGCGATCATCCCCCGTGCCGGCGAGTCATCCGGCCGCAGCTCATCAACCCCCCCGACCCCATGCTCTGCACTGCTCGATCCTTCTCCCGTCGTCACCCTGGCTCTCATCGAACGCAAATGCTGTGAGCAATTCGCAGGGAAAGTCGCCACAGCAACCGCAATGCTCCAGTCCCTTCGCTTCACAGCAGGTCTTCAGCGGGCAGGCATCGCCCCAGAACGGCTTTTCGATCGCCGTGCAACCCTCACACCCCACCCCTTCCCGGTACTCGCACTCACTGCAAAGTATGCCGCATCGTGATTCAATCATCAGAACGTACTCCATCTCTCGTTTCATCGCCAGAAAAACCATCCACCGCCCTTCCATCCGGCCTCTGGTTACCTGTGCGTTACAGTAGAGGTGAGCACCGGCGCACTCAATAGCCTTTCCTCTCACGGAAGGGATCTTCGGTCCCCGTGACGCAAGGGGCGAGCGGTGAATCGCTTTGCCACCGATCGGGCAGGCTATCAAAAAAGAAAAGTGTTCTATTCGATAACGATCGCCGGCTTGAAGGGCAGGGCTCCTGACGCCTTTGGGTGGGCGCTCTCCCCCGCATCCTGGATCGTCACCGGCACGCCGAACTCGTGCTCCAGGAACTGCCGCGCTCCTTCGAGGACCACCTGTTCATCGAGAGAGACCGTCTGGAGCTGTTTCACGAGATCGGGCGGCAGTTTCAGCACGAGCTTCGTGATCTGCTTCGTCGCCTCCGTCGCCTCGCGGCCGCGCTTCCGTATCCCCTCGTCCTGCATGACCTCCCGCACAGCCCTTGTCCTGTCATTCGAGGCGGCGACGATACGAAACACCTCATCCTTCCAATCAGGGGCGACGAAGAGCCTGATGCCCTTTGGCTCGAGCGGTATGAGCTTTAAGATCGACTCGATATCCTCGACCGTCCTCTCCAGGAGCTCCTCGGCGAGTTCAACCTCCGGGCTCAGCTGTGCCTCATCCACCTCCGGCCAGGGTGCGAGCGAGGCCATGCCGCTCTCACCGAGATCGCTCCAGAGCGCCTCACAGGTGAAGGGGATGAAGGGAGCAAGCAACCGAACCCAGGTGCGGCAGAGGTCCTGGAGCACCGCCCCACCGCTTGCGCCCTCAGGCAGGCGGCGGCGGTACCACTTCAGGTCGGCCTCCACACCGAAGAACGCCTCCTGGAGCGCCTGCCTGGTCTGGAACGACTCAAACGCCGCGGTCGTCGTCATGACGCGGTGCTGGAGCCTGCTTGCAAGCCAGGCATCGATGGTGCACGCTCCCTCTGCATGCCTGGCCTCCCCGACCACTTTCAGGAACCGTTCGATCTGCTTCCGGGTCGACGCGACCAGTTCATTACGCCAGTCGAAGTCCTGCCAGGGCTCAGCGCTCCCGACGAGGAACATCCGGACGGTATCGGCACCGAACTCCTCCACGGCATCCTCAAGCAGGTAGACGTTCCCCTTGCTCGAGGACATCTTCGCACCGTTCAGGAGCCCCATGCCAAAGACCACCATCCCCTTCGGCTGCAGCTCCGGCGGGAATATGGCCCGGTGATGGAAGAGCTGGAACGTCAGGTGATTTGATATCAGGTCCTTTGCCGAGAACCGGTAATCGTAGGGATACCAGTAGAGGAACTCGTCCCTGATCAGGTCGAGGGTCTCCCTATCGACAGTCTCCGGCGAGCCTTCCCCGAAGAAGATATAGTCGAAGACCTCGGGGGTGAGGTTCTCCGCCGGTATGGCCTTCAGGTGGTGGGCGATGGTGTAGTAGGCCATATAGATCGTCGAGTCGGAGAGCGGTTCGATGATCCAGGCCGGATCCCAGGGAAGCTTCGTGCCGAGTCCCACCCGGCGGGTGCAGGCCCAGGCCTTCAGCCAGTCGACCGTCCGGTCGAACTCGCTCTTGACCTCCGGCGGGACAAGTGCCATCTCATCGAGCTGCACCTTCACCTGCTCCTTCCAGCAGGGGTCGCCATAGTCCAGGAACCACTGGTCGTGGAGGATCTTCACGTAGACCCTGCCGCCGCACCGGCAGATGACCTGCCGGTTATCGAAGTCGTACATCGGGATGGAGCCGTAGCGATCCATCATCAGCGCCGCCACATCGTCCCTCGCCTCCCGGACCGGTTTTCCGCCGTACTTCTCAAAGACCTTCCCACGGGAGAACTCGGCGTTGTAGACCTCCTGGGTGAGCGCCTCCATCGCCAGGTCGTTCTGGTCGCGGATCCCCGCCCGCTCGACCGCATCCTTTGCCGGGATCTCGCCGTAGCCCTCGACGGATATGAGCGGAACCGGCCGGATGGATGTGTACCGCCCCTGTTCCTGCAGGTCGCGGAGCGCGATGTAGTCGAACGGTGCGTGGGCAGGAACGCTCATGACGATCCCGCTTCCCATATCCGGATCCACGAACGTTGCCGGGAGGATGGGGATATCGCCGCAGAGCGGGTGAGAGACCATCTGATCGATGAGCCCGGCCCCCGGGATCTCCTCGGTCACCAGGATCTCGTGATCCTGCAGAGCGAGTTTCCCCGCCGCCTCAGTGCTCAGGATCCACGCATCGCCATCGATCATAGCCCGGACGTAGGTGACGTCCGGGTTCACCCAGAGGTTCGTCACACCGTAGATCGTCTCTGGTCGGAGCGTCGCGCACGGTATGCGGGCATCGCCCCACTGGAAGACTACCAGGGTGAACTTCACGATCTCGGCCTTGTCCCCTTCGAGGAGGTCGTGGTCGCCGACCGGGTTTTCGCACAGGGGACAGTACTTGACCGGGTGGGCCCCTTTCACGACGTGCTTCTCCTCATACAGGTGCCCGTACTGCCACTCGATGAACCGACTGTATGGGGGGTCGACGGTGATGAACCGTCGCCGCCAGTCGATGGAGAGCCCGCACTTCTGCATCACTCGCTGGTAATCTTCCGAGAAGTACCGGACGATCTCCATCGGGTTGACGAACCGGTCGAGGATATCCTGCGGCACCCGGTAAAGGTCGCGGTAGAGCCCGATCGTCTGCACATCGCCGTTTGCGATCCGCTTCGATATACCGATCACCGGGGTGCCGGTGACGTGAAACGCCATCGGGAAGAGGACCGCTCTCCCTCGCATCCGCTGGTACCGGGCGATGACATCCGGGACGATGTAGGTCCGCCCATGCCCGACGTGCATTGCCCCGCTTGGATAGGGGTATGCAACGGTCAGGTAATACTTCTCTCTCTCATCCGGATCGGCCTCAAATGCATGCTCCCATCGGGCGATGCACTCCCGTTCATTGCTTCGCATATCAAATCCGCTCACTCTATGCCTCCCGATTCTGTATCCCGTGTCCTTTCACACCGGCCGCAACCGGATCGTCTCGCCTTCGTTGTAGCGTTTGATCATCTCCTGAGCGATCGTGCTGCTCTTGGCGAGGAGAATATCTCCTTCCTCGTTCACCGTAGCCGTAAAGAGGTACTCTTTTCCGGCAAAAACATCGACTATCCTGCCCCTGTTCTCCGGAGAGATGATGGTCAGCTGCTTCCGGTCAAGGCGTATCCTGATGCCGCCCGCAAACTGCATCTCCTCTTCGATAGGTTTCTGGGCCTCAAGCTCGCTCCTCGGCCGGATATCAATCCCGATACCGAGTTTGTTCACGATAGCCGAGACGTTCTTGCCGCCTTTTCCTATCGCCGCCGGGACATCCTTATCCTCGATGTAGACGATGGCTTTGTTGTCGTTGATGATCCGGACATCGACCGGACCGCTTGTATATCGCCCGATCTCCCGCTGGACTTCCTTTTCGGCAACTTTCCAGGAGACGTTTTCCTCGGGCACAACGGGTGCTGCTATCGGCGCTGCTACCGGAGCAACAGGCTCCTCAACGCTCCGTGCAAGCGGCATCACCAGTGTCTCCCCCTCGTAGCGGAAGATCTCGATCTCGGGCTCCCGTGTCGAATGTTCGCGGACGACGATCACCGGGCGCGCGTATGCATCGCCGGGCATCCCCTCGGGTGCCTTGATAGCCAGTTCAAGGTCATAGATCTTCGCGATCTCGCCCTGGACGACGTATATGATGGTGTTAATGATCTGCGGCAGGATACCGTGGTCCACCCGGCCGCTGAAGCGCTGGAGACAGTCGTGCACCTCCATGGCATGCACCACTCCGATTATACCCATCCCGGCGAGGCGCATGTCGGCGTAGACGTTGAAGTCCTCGTTCTTCCGGAGC
>JAAZID010000029.1 GCA_012510295.1 Methanomicrobiales archaeon
GATTAGAAGGGTATGGAAACACTTTCCTCTTTGCAAATTGCAAAGCGATCACTCAACTTACCTTGCAGTGACACCCGCGATTAGAAGGGTATGACACCATCAAACCCTATCCGCCGGCCGGCTCCCGGGAGCCTGGCGGCCGTCTGGAGTGTGATCGACTGGGGGAAGGTCCGGCGTCAGGTCGAGCAGGCGCAGTGTGCCATCGCGGAGGCTGCGGTGGAGCGTGACCTCGCAATGATAGAAACACTCCAGGAGGAGCTTGTCCACTCCCTGTTCGCCCGCATGCTCGCTGTCCATACGGTCTCGCGGAACCGGGGTAGCAGGACGGCGGGCATCGACGGCGAGCGGTGGACGACACGGGAGGGATTGTTCGATGAGGTCTTTTCGATCGAGACGGACGAGTACCGCTCCTGCCCGATGCGCAGGATCTATATCCCGAAGGGAGCCGGCGATGAACTCAGGCCTCTCTCCATCCCGACGCTCGATGACCGGGTGGTGCAGACGCTCTACGCCCTCGCCCTCCAGCCGGTCGCGGAGACCTGGGCCGACCGGCGCTCGTTCGGGTTCCAGCGGGGCCGGAGCGCAAAAGATGCCTGCGCTTACATCAGGTACTGTCTTGGCAGGCGGTCATCCCCGGGCTGGGTGCTGGAAGGGGATATCAGGAGCTGTTTTGACACTATATCGCATGAGTGGCTCTGCCAGAACATCCCGATGAATCAGAAGATCCTGGGGGAGATCCTGAAAGCCGGCTACCTGGAGCACGGCGAGATCTACCTGACGGAGACCGGCGTGCCCCAGGGCGGCCCGCTCTCACCATTCCTTGCGAATATGGCTCTTGACGGCATGGAAAGTCTCCTGGACGCCGCGTTCAAGCGAAAGAAGGTTCACCTGGCGCGGTACGCCGATGACTTCATTGTGACAGCGGGCTCAGAGAAGACGGCGCAGAGGGTCATGGATACGATCGCCGGCTTTCTCGCGGAGCGGGGGATGGCGCTCTCAGATGAGAAGACAAAAATAACGAAGGTCTCCGACGGCTTTGACTTCCTCGGGTGGCACTTCTGCAAGACCGATGGAGAACTCGTCATCACCCCGACCGCCCGATCCATCGAGCGGATTGCGGAACGGATCCGCGCCACGATCCGTGCCCACAGGGACTCCGACCCGGATACGCTCATCGGGAGTCTCAACCTCATCGTGCGGAGCTGGTGTAGTTATCACAACCACATCCAGCCCCGCGAGATATTCGAGGCGCTCGACCGTTTCCTCGCAGACGAGCTGGCCGCCTGGAGAGAGTACGCCCTATCCGCCGGGAGGGGGATTTCAGTGGAGCCTGTGGGGATGGGCGACGCCGGCGAAGGACAATCTCCGGGATGCACCCTTCGCCTGATCCGCTTCTCGGAGACGCCCTACAGACCGCACCCGTACTCGATCGGCGGCGTCAACCCGTATCTCAACCCACCCCTTCCCCGTGAAGAAGACCGCCGGCAGGAGCTGGATTTCCTGGTATTATAACTCACAAGGAGCCAACCGGAGGCTGGATAAACATGATGTACGAGAAAACGCCTGGCAAGCATTTCCTGTTGAGGGTTCCGGATCCCTGCCGGGGGGTATAGGGCAGCATGGATACCCTTCTCGTGACCGGCCGGGGGGCGCACATCAGAAAAAAGAAGGAAATGTTGAGTATAATCCAGAAAATCACTGAACCGTCCGAAAAGCGAGAGACCACCATATCCCCCCTGGATCTCAACATGGTCATCCTTTCCGGTGATCTCTCGATCACCAGCGGAGCACTCCGACTGCTGGCATCGCACGATGTGGGAGTCGTCGTCATGGACGGGTACGGCAGGCCGTTCGGGCATTTCCTCCCCCTGCAGAAGGGTATGATCATAGAGAACGTCGAACGCCAGAGGGATATGCCTCGGGGGAAAGCACTCCGCGCCGCACAGGAGATCTGCCGCTGTGCATGCAGGAACAAGATCACTCTTCTGCAGGCGGTCGGAAGGAGCATGGATATCGACTTCTCCGCAGAGGTCGGCGGGATACGGCGCAAGATCAAGGGCATCAACCGTGCCACGGACCCGAGGGCGTTGTTCGGCTTCGAAGGAGCGGCGACGAAGGTATATTTCAGCGGGTTCCGGCGGGCGATCCCTCCGGAGTTTGGATTCAAGGGGAGAAACCACCACCCGCCGAGGGATGCGATCAATGCGCTGCTCAGCTATGGGTACGGCATACTGTATCCAAGGATTCGCCGGGCTGTCGTTACCGCCGGCCTCTCCCCGTACTACGGCGTCCACCACATATCCTACAAGAAGCAGGAGGCGCTGGTTTACGACCTCATCGAGGAGTTCCGGCAGCCCATCATAGACAGGGTCGTCCTGACCGCCGTTCACCAGGGTCGGATCCGGCCGGATCAGTTCTCCTGCACGCCGGAGGGATGCATCATCGAACCTCGCGCGAAGAAGACCTATGCCTCGGCCGTCATGAGGCGATTGCACGCTGAATATTCGTATATGGGCAGGAGAGAACAATTCTCCCGGATCATCGAGCGGCAGGCCAGGTACTACGCCGGGTTCGTGAACGGCGAACACGAGTACCGGGCATTCCTGTAC
>JAAZID010000193.1 GCA_012510295.1 Methanomicrobiales archaeon
TCGAAGGGATGCTCACGACCGCTGAAGGGAAGGTGAGCATCGGCGCCCCGATGGGCACCTACACCGTCCGGGTCACAAAACCCGGTTACCGGTCGTGGGAGAAGAAGGATGTCGAGATCCGGATCGGCCGCTCGACCGATATCGGGATCGTAGCCCTCGACAAAGAGAACTTCTTTGCCGAGATCCGGGTGAAGTCCCCCTCCCGGGTGGCATCGGTCGGTTCAAACCCCCAGTACGAGATGACCCTGAAGAACGTCGGTCGAAACGACGACACCTACACCCTCTCTATCCAGGGTCTCCCCGAACAGTGGTATGCCCGGTTCCGGGAGAGCAGAGAGGCCACCGAGGAGGTCTCCGAGATCTACGTCTCGTCTGGCGAGGAAAAGACTCTCTACATCGACTTCATCCCACCCTACTCAGTCGATGTCGGGGAGTACAACTTCACGGCGCTGATAGGCTCCGCGGCCCGGCAGTACGAGGAAGACCTCACCCTCCGGCTCCGGGGGTCGTACAGCATGCGGACCTACGCGAAGAGTTACCGCCACGAGATCAACCGTGGGGATACCCTCACGTTTGACGTGACGATCACGAACGCCGGCGTCGGGGGTGCCCTGACGAACGTCGGGCTCAACATGAGCGCGCCGCAGGGGTGGCGGGCGAGCGTCGACCCGGCAACGGTTGCGAGCCTTGAACCAGGTGAGCGGGCGACGGTCCAGGTGACGGTCATCCCGCCGGCGGATATCGTCGCCGGCGAGTACAAGGTCATCAGCCTCGCGAAGAGCGACCAGGCTGAAGGAGAAGACGAGTACCGCATCGTCGTGAAAGAACGGTCCTACGTCGCGATCCTCGGCCTCCTGGTCATGGCCGGTGTCGCGGTGGGGCTCTGGTATGTCTTCAGGAAGTACGGCCGGCGATAAGGCCGGCCACCCGTACCACCAGTTTTGATGGGGGGAAGCCCGGCTGTACCAGGAGACGATCTACTCCGAAAGGCCGGTCACTCGAACCTGACGTCGCCCTCGGGCACCGCGATCTCAAACCGCACCCCCCTGCCCGGCGTCCCGGTCTCGCGGATGGTAATCCCGGTGATCGAGAGGATCTCCCTGATCAGGAAGAGCCCAAACCCCGTGTGGCTCCCAAATCCCCGCTTGAATATCCGCTCCTTGTTCTCGTGCGGGACACCCACGCCGTTATCCTCCCAGATGATCCGGGCGCCGCCGTCCTCCGGCACGGCCGTGACCCGGACCTCGGTCACGGTCTTTCCGTGCCGCATGGCGTTCTCAAGGAGGTTATAGAAGACGGACGATAGGAGCGGATCAGCGTAGACAGAGATTCCCTCAAGGTTGGTGATGATCTGGATCCCGCCCGGCCTGAGTGCCCGGACTGCCGATGTGATCAGGGGCTCAATGAAGAACCACCGGGGGGCCCTGACGCCGAGATCCTGGTAGTCCCGGGTGAACTCGATCTGTGACTGAATTATATCAATAGCGGCCCGCTGTTTATCGAGCGCCTCGGTGATATCTGGATCGAGCGGCCGGTCCTGGAGGAGAGTGATATGCCCGAGCACAACGGTCACCTGGTTTAAGATATCATGCCGCACGATACTGTTCATCAGGCTGAGCTTCTCGTTTGCCTTGATGAGCGCCGCTTCGGCCTGTTTCCAGGCATCGATGTCGTGTATAGCGTAGTCGATCGCGACCAGATGTCCATCATCCCCATAGATCGGTATCGTACAGACCTCCACCCAGGCGTAGCCATGGTCTTTCCTGAGCACCCGGAAGGCGTACAGCCGGTCGGAGTCCGGTTCCTGATGCATGGCAGAGAGAACCTCCTGGTCATCAGGATGAACCAGTCGCTCGATGAATCTGCGCCCGCCCCGGCACTCTTTGACTGCATACCCCGTCAGGCGCTCCCATGAAGGGCTGACGTACTCAATGGTCGACGAGACCATGTTTACGCGGATATAGCAGTCATGCGATCGCTCTATCAGCGTCCTGAACCGCTCCTCACTCTCACTGAGCTGTTTGTGTGCACGTGTCCGAATAAGGAGGCTGGCAAGCTGGTTTCCGACGACCGTGAGCAGTGTGATGTCATCTCTCGACCAGGCCCGCTCCCGCGCGTTGGTCTCAAACCCCATGACCCCCAGGGTCTCGCCGGCGGTCGCGATCGGCACAAGGAGCACCGACAAAATCCCATGTCCCTGGAAAAATTCGCGCTCAACCGCAGCTTCTGGCGGCATGTCAGCCACGGAGGGGATGCAGATGGCTTTGCCGGCCACGATCCGGCCCATCCCCCAGGAGAATGAACTGATCGGGACTGCCTGCAGGTGCGCGATCTGCGGTTCGATCCCCTCCGCACACCACTCGTAAATGGTATCCGCGGTGGTTCGGTCGCCGCTGAGCTGGAATATGTAACTCCGGTCGACGCCGAGAAACGATCCCAGTGTCTGTATCGTCTCGTTCAGGGCATCGTCCAGGTTGCTGTGACCGAGGGCCACGAACCGCGCCGAGATCGAGCTCACCACCCGCTCAAGGTTTACCCGGTGCTGAAACTGTGCCTTCATCCTCTTCTGTTCTGTGACGTCCCGGAGAGATTCGATTGCGCCGGAAAGCCTTCCCTGTGCATCGTAGAGGGCGGATGCCTTCCCCCAGAGGTAGGTCTCCTCCCTGTCACCTGATGGAGGGATATAGATCTCGCGTGCAAGACTCTCACCGCCGCTGGCAAGAACCCTCCCTGCAAGCAGCGGAGAGCGTACACCCGATACCTTTCCCAGGATTGCACCGGGCCCACGTCCTATGATCCGGCTCTTTGTGATCCCGGTTAGCTCCTCCATCGCCCGGTTCCAGATGGTCACCGTCTTTGTGCGGTCGAGGACAAACGTCGGGTCGGGGAGGAAATCGATTATGCCCTGGAGGGTTGCCTGGTAATCCTCCATCTCACAGCACTGCTCTGCGAGCGTCTCCTGGCTCGCTTTTGCCTCCTCAAACGCCGCGGTCATCTGTTCATGTGCCGCGCGCAGATCCTCCTCGAACCGTCTCCGATCGGATATATCGATCATCGATGCGACCGAGCGGTCGGTTCCCGGGATCATCCCGGCTGTCATGTACACGTCTTTCTGTCTGCCGTGCCGGTCCACCACCCGAACCTCGTAGGTGCGCGGAGCTGAGTCCGGATCCCGTCGCCGGGCATGATGGTAACCTCTGAGGCGTTCCTGGTCTTTCTCGGCGATAAATACGGTCCAGGGCAGTCTCCCCTCAACCTCTTCCTGTCGGTAACCGGTGAGATCCGTAAATCCGCTGTTGACGAGAGAGACCGTCATGTCATCCTCAATGATGAACGTAGCGGCCCCGGTATGCTCGAAGATGCTCCGGTACATATCGCCGGCCAGCTGCACCTCCGCTTCCGCCTGTCGCCGTGCACCAGCCTGAAGAATCATGTTCCGGAGTTCAGCGAACTGTGCTGAGGGAACACCGCCTTTCCGGAGGTAGAAGTCGGCACCGTTGTTGAGCGCATCGATGATGACCTCCTCACGGCCGCGGCCGGAGAATATGATGAAGGGTATTGCCATGCCCTGGCGGCGGATCTCCTTTAAGAACGCAATGCCATCCATCTCCGGCATCTCGTAATCGGAGACGATGACGTCGTACCGGGTTTCGGTGAGCATCCGGAGCCCCTGCACCGGCGAGGTCACCGTATCAATCTGCATATCCCCGGATCGTTCAAGCCAGGCCCTGGTCAGTTCAAGGAAGGCCGGTTCATCATCGACTACGAGGACACGGGCCATACTCCTACCATATGTTTGAAGGATGGTCTATATGATATGATAAATATTTGTATTCCGGCTGTCTCGTGGTTATTCATCAAAATGGTAGATTACTACTGTTATTTTGATATATTGGAGCTTTAGCGCCATTTTCACGGGGATCTGGTTATATTGAATATTTTTTCCATATGAGAAATATTTTTCACTTTCTGCGGTGCCGGCTCCCGGAGGATACACCGATCACAGGAGTTCCTCGTTATAATCTCAGAATCGAACGCTCAAGCCCGGGGTGTGGTCTGGAAAAAAAGCTATGAGGGTGTATAGAGGACGTGCAGTAAGCCCGGGTATGATCAGATGCTGATGGGGCACAGGCGTGGATTCCCTCATGAGCGGTACCTGGCCACGTAGTAGTATGAATTAGCTACATAATAATTTTACCTATTATGGTGTAGTTATTGTTATTGTAATACCGATCCCGCGACAGCTACCCGGGGGGGCGGTATGGGGTTCACCGCGCCGGCAGGCAGTCCCCCTCCCTTCCGGCGGGAAAGGGCCGCCGGTGCACCCGTGGAATGGCATAAATTCCCTGCCCCGATGGAAGATATATTTACTATCGCGCCCTTTCCTTCATGAGGTGATGATATGGCGATTGACTGGTACGAAGAATTTGTTGACCTGGACCATACACCCGGCCCGGACGAGCTCGTAGCCCTCTACTACTTCCAGCCCGTAGCCGGGATCAGCAAGAAGGAGGCGGTCGGGCGGATCGCATCCGAGAGCTCGACCGGAACCTGGACGACGCTCTTTACCCTGCCCCCCCGTATGCGGGATCTCCAGGCGAAAGCGTTTGAGATCGAAGGAAACTACGCAAAAGTCGCATACCCCCTCGCCCTCTGGGAGGAGGGGAACGCACCCCAGCTCTTGAGCGGCATCGCCGGGAACGTCTTTGGGATGAAGGCGCTTGAGAGCCTGCGCCTGATCGATGCCTCGTTCCCGGCAGACTACATCCGGCATTTTGCGGGGCCGCACTTCGGTATGGAGGGGATCCGGGATATGATGAAGGTCCATGATCGCCCCCTCACCGGTGCGGTGCCGAAACCCAAGGTGGGTTTCACCGCGGAGGAGCACGCGGAGGTCGGGTATGAGACCTGGATGGGCGGGTTTGACTTCGTGAAGGACGATGAGAACCTCACATCCCTCGCGTTCAACCGGTTCGATGACCGTGTCCGGGCCATGGCAAAGATGCGGGATCGCGCCGAGCAGGAGACCGGTGACGTGAAGTCCGCGTTCATAAACATTACAGCCGATACGGAGACGATGAAGAGGCGGGCGGATATGCTCGCCGGGTACGGCTGGAACTACGCCATGATCGATGTCGTGGTGACCGGGACCGCCGCGGTCGCGACCCTCCGGGACTACTGCTCCGACCTCGGGCTCGGGATCCACGCCCACCGGGCGATGCACGCGGCCTTCGACCGGGACGAGGAACACGGGATCACGATGCAGTTCCTGGCAAAGATCATGCGACTCATCGGGGTTTCGCAGATCCACACCGGGACTGCTGTCGGGAAACTGGTCGGGACCCGGGCGGAGGTTACGGTGCTTGCCGATATACTCCGCCGGAAGCATACCGATGCCGTAGATCATATGGCCCTCGACCAGGACTGGGGCGCGATCAAGAGCGCCTTCCCCGTATCGTCGGGCGGACTCCACCCCGGACTTGTGCCGGACGTCCTCGATATATACGGGAGCGATCTTGTCCTCCTGGTGAGCGGCGGCATCCACGGTCACCCGAAGGGCACACGGGCCGGTGCAGAGGCCACCATGCAGGCGATCGAGGCCTGGCGCGAGGGGGAGACCCTCGATGAGAAGGCGAAGCGGGCTCCTGAACTGAGAGAGGCCCTCGATAAATGGGGCTACTATAAACCCAAATAACTATTTTTCAGGGATCTCTGCAAGCGACCGCGAGAGCCTCATGAGCCCCTCCCGGAACTCATCGATGTACCCCTGCATTGAGAGGCTCCCCTCGGGAAACGGGTTTTTTGTATCGTAGAGCTGTTCGATCATCGCATCGGTCGGGAGCAGATCGACGGCGATCCCGGTCTCCTCCGACGCCTCTGCCATCGCTGCGCGAAACGGTCCGATGCTGTATGCAAGCCGGTGCTGGTAGGTATCCCGGGTCTTTTCGAGGTAACCGCGCAGCCGGTAGACCTCGATCCGGTGGAAGTCGCGCCTGACCCGCTCATCCATGGTCCTGCCGAGCATGTAGTGGTAGTTCCGGAAAGGGTACATACACTCGAGCTCCGCCGGAACGGTCCCACAGGTGCCGAATACGACGATATGGTAGTCCGCCGGGTCAAGGATGTCATCGATGATCCGGCGGAAGA
>JAAZID010000194.1 GCA_012510295.1 Methanomicrobiales archaeon
CTTCGTTAACTCTTCAACAGGTTACATGAAGCCTACATTCCGGAACTCATAACGAGTTGTGTTCGCAACGGCTGTATTTCGATTGAAATCTGAAAAGGATGGATCTTAACTAAGGAGCTCAAAACACCTCGTTATGTATTTACGCATAACAGGGTGTAAATTAATTTCAGTGGTTTTGAAGAGCAATTGGGATTTAGTGGATGATAATGATGCAAATTGGTCGAGATCGTTAGGTGTTACCGGGAATCCAGGATGAAGGTGATGTGGTTTGGGTGGGCAAAAACGAATGAGCGTTTCTCTATATACCCCGGGCAAAATTGGGTGAGCGTGCACAATCGTGATTGACCGCACACCGGTATCGGTCGCCCGGATTGGAGATACAGACCTCAGTCAACAAATCTTACCATCCCGGTCGGGGGTATGACCGATCGCTATATAGCCCCTGACAGAAAAACCTAATAACGATCATCGTGGGCATTAAAGAGTGGGTAATCCCTCAAGATAAGGTTTTTTTTGATCTCTTCGATGAGATGGCCGCAACCGTCGTTACTGCAGCCGATCTTCTGGTCGAGTTCGTCGAGAATTTCGAGAACGTGAAAGAGCAGTGCTACCGGATGAAGCACATCGAGCACCAGGGAGACGAGATTACGCACCAGATCTACGAGCATCTGAACCGGACATTCATCACACCACTGGAGCCGGAAGAGATCTCCCGGCTTGCGTCAGCATTAGACGATATCCTCGATTATATCGACGGCACGGTGCAACAGATGTACGGCTACGGCATCACTGAGACTGATGAATCAATGGTTGAACTCGCAAAGTTGATCCAGCTCAGCGTCATTGAGATTGAGAAGGCCGTCAACAGCATCAGGTCTATCAGCGACCCAAGTTTGATCGAAGAGCGATGTATCGAGGTGAACCGCCTGGAGAACATTGCAGACAATGTCCTTGGTCGTGCCATTATGGACCTCTTCAAAACGGAGGATGCGATCACCATCATCAAACTCAAGGATATCTATGAGAACCTGGAAATAGCGACTGATAAGTGCGAAGATGTCGCAAATGTCCTGAGCGATATAGCCATCAGACATACCTGAACACTATGGACCCAGTCATTATTCTCGGCATCCTGCTTGCATTACTCTTTAACTTCGCAAACGGCCTGAATGATGCCGCGAACTCAATTGCCACCATCATTGCCACGAAGGCATTGACGCCCCTGCAGGCGGTCCTCCTCGCGGGGGTCTTCAACCTCCTCGGCCCCCTTATCTTTACCACCGCAATTGCAGCGACCATCGGGAGGGGGATCGTTGATCCCGTATTCCTCACGCCGCCGTTGCTCCTCATGGGCCTTGTCGGTGCGGTCATATGGGTTCTCGCAACATCGTATTTTGGGATCCCTGTATCCAGTAGCCATGCGCTTATCGGAGGACTTCTTGGTGCTGGTTTTGCAGCCGCCGGAATCGGAGCGATCTTCTGGCCATCACTTGCTCTGCTCAAGCAGGTCGCTATCTACAGCCTGTTTGGTGCAGTTCCTGGTGCCCTCATCGCCGGCGTGCTTGCATTCTGGAATGGTACTTTCAAACCGTGGTATCTCTTCCTCGGAGGTCTCATCGGGGTGACGATAGCTATCCCGCTCGCCATCATGACTGGAGCTCTGAAGATAAGCGGTATCCTGGCGATCATTCTCTTTATCGTCATCTCCCCCATGCTCGGGTTCATATCAGCATTTACTCTCGGCATCATCGTCGCCAGGATCTTCCGCAATTACCCGCCACGGCGCCTGACAGGTTACTTCAGAAATCTCCAGATCCTCTCGGGATCACTTCAGGCCGCAGGCCACGGTGGCAACGATGCGCAGAATGCTATGGGGATTATCACTGCCATGCTCCTTGCCGGTGGAATGATCTCGGAGTTTGCTGTCCCGCTCTGGGTCATACTGGCATCATCCCTCGCCATATCGGTCGGAACACTCCTCGGTGGGTGGCGCGTCGTGGACAAGATGGCCAACCGGATAACGAAGATACGCCCCTACCAGGGATTTTGCGCTTCAACCGCTGCCGGCGGTGTCCTCTCGTTGATGAACGTCTTTGGCGTCCCGGTCTCGACCACACACGCGATAACCGGGGCGATCATGGGTGTCGGCACGACCCGTGGCTATTCGGCCGTTAAATGGGGTGTGGTTCGCGAGATTCTTATCGCATGGATCCTGACCATACCGGCAGCTGCAATCGTGGCCGGAGTGTGTTTCTTCGTAGCCCGGGTACTCATCAGTGGGATTATGTGACAGGATCTTCTCCGATGAGATTATCTACCACACAAAGGGCTCGATCGGTCAGACAGGTAGGATCAATTGGGTGGTGGGGCGTGCGCTTGCGCCCCGGGGTAATCCGGCTATCATAGTGACATCGGTTCAATTAATGTCTACAACAACCAAATATTCATCAAGAATGCGTGAACCGGCAGTAAAAAAGATACTCTACTGGTGCGACAACTGTAATGTCCCTCTCATCGGGCGCACCTGCGAATGCGGTTGTGAAAGCAGGGAGATCCCGCTCCTGCAACCCTACGATCTCCGCCCGGCGCTGGCAGCAGATATGGCTATACTCAGGAGCCTCCTTGCCCGACAGTTCGGTGACGTCCCCCTCCCGCGAGTCGTGCTCCTGAACAAGACCGGCGGTACCGACCGGGCTGATCTCGTGATCGCACATGGTGACCGGTTCGGCTGGTTTACATTTGATCCGGTTACCCGAGAATTCAGCCTCGATATCGCTCCTGAAGCGCTACCGTACCTCCTGCCGCACGTAGAGCGCGGCATACTCGATCTTGAGGCCGGGACCGATATGAGCACCCATAAGGGGCGCATCGGCGGGAAACGGTTCTCCCTGAAGGCGCCCATGCCCGATGGGACAGTCATCGTCTCCTACAGGGGCCGGTTTGGTACAGGTGTCGTGAGGGATGGGCAGGTCCGGGTGAAAGAGGTCATCGAGATCGATCCCCGCACGTGCCCCGATCCCGACTGGGATGTGGTGATCAGGAAGAACCGGTATCATCTCAAGAACCTTGAGCGTAACGCAGTTCGTACCATTAAAAAACACATGAAGGCCCGGCCGCGTGTGAATGTATCATTCTCTGGCGGCAAGGACAGCACCGCCATACTCCACCTCGCCCGCAAGGCCGGGGTGGAAGAGGCGTTCTTCATCGATACCGGGATCGAGCTCCCGGAGACAGTCGAGTTTGTGGCTTCGCAGGGCATCGAGATCGTCAGGGGAAGGGGCGACTTTTTCCAGACTGCCGGGAAGATTGGACCGCCGGGGAAGGACGATCGCTGGTGCTGCAAATTCCTGAAGCTCGACCCCCTAAAGGACTATCTCGATGGTATCGGTCCCTGCGTCACCATACAGGGGAACCGGTGGTACGAGTCCTGGAGCCGCGCTGACCTCGATGAGACTCTCCAGAACCCGGTAAACCCCCTGCAACTGAACGTCTCGCCGATACGAAACTGGCGAGCGCTTGAGGTCTTCCTCTACATCTGGTGGCGCAAAGCCCCTATAAACCCGCTCTACGAGAGAGGGCTTGAGCGGATAGGCTGCTACCTCTGCCCGGCGGCGCTTGAGAGTGAGTACGAGGTAGTCCGGGAGATGCACCCGGAGCTCATCGAACGCTGGGACAGGTTCCTCCAGCGGTGGGCAGAGGAGGCAGGGCTGCCGGCCGCTTACCACCAGTGGGGACTCTGGCGGTGGCGGGTGCTCCCGCCAAAGATGCGGGAACTCTGCAGGGATCAGGGCATCCCCCTCAACGATGACTTCACACTACGAGCAATCCGGGGTTAGGAAGGGGTTTACTGCTATTTGCCTCCCTTTTTTTCAAGACGGCTCTTTTTCCCGGGCATAAAACCGAAATCCTTAAATCTCTCCTCTTCAATCAAATTTCTGATGAGTTTTTCGCGATACCCATGGTTCATCGCCATAGCAGCGGTGCTGATCGCTGCCGGCGCCGGATTTATGATGCTGAATCAACCATCGGCCCCACCAGCTGACGATGGCGCTACTGATGCGGCGGCGGCCCTGATCGAGCTACAATCCGAGATCACTGAGGCGCTTGAGACGCTTGACGGCCGCCTGAGTCACGCAACTTTGGCGATCGGGCGCACTGGTCTCGACGACGATGCTGCCCGCGCGATACTTGCAGACCTGAGCGCCACCGACCCCGCTATTGTCGACTGCACGGTATCCAACACCGAGGGCACGCTCATAGCTATCGAGCCGGCGGAGTACCGCGGAACAGAGGGTGCAGATATCCGGGACCAGCTCCACGTCCAGCATATTCTGGCGTCAAAGCGGCCGATCATGAGCGAGGTGATCACGGTTGCGGAAGGGTTCCCGGCGGTAGTGATCAACGCGCCGATCTTTACGGAAGAAGGTCAGTTTGTTGGGATCTCCTCTATCGTCTTCCAGCCGGAGCTCCTGATCGCCGAACGGGTGGCGAAAGACTCCCCCTTCGATACGATGGTCGTCCAGACGGACGGGAGGATCCTTTACGACACCGATCCGACCCAGATCGGGCGGATGACATTTGAAGATCCGCTCTACGCGGACTACCCCGACCTCCTCGATGCGGCCCGACGGGTCTCCACTGAGCGTTACGGCACCGTTACGTATGTGTTTGGGACCGACGGGCAGGCGGTGCAGAAAGAGATCACCTGGACCACGGCCGGGCTTCATGGGGTTGAGTGGCGCGTTGCTGTGATCCGCGAGATAGGGTGAGGGGGCAGTCGATACCAGACTCCCGCCTCACTATTTTCCCCGGCCGGGCGATACCTTCGCAACTCAGAGCGAGCGGGCTCACAGGATTGTATGGATGCTGGAAGCTTGATAAGAATTTTTCTAAAAACAGTATGGACCGAGCGGGATTTGAACCCGCGGCCTCTTCCATGCCAAGGAAGCAATCTCCCCCTGATCTATCGGCCCCTGTTACCCTATACTGTTGATCATGATCCCATAAAAAGGATTGCTGATGGTCGCTTCCCTATCCCCCGCCGGCAAGGCTCAAAGGCTGGGGAGGTATATGCTCCCGCGCATCACACATCTTCAGGCGCGCTGTCTGTTTCATCGATCTACCCGTGACGCCACTTCACTTCCCACGCGAAAGTCGGCAGGCGGGGGAGATCTCGATATTGTCAGTTTGCCGGGTGCAGGCAATATATCTGCATGACCTGCCTGACAGATGGGGTTTTCTGGCTGGACGTCTACCTTTTAGCAGGATGTCACACGGGCGAACGTATACCGGTATATTGAATTTTCTGCATCGCCAAATGGGGTGCTACTGATGCTCGGGATCATCGGGGGTACAAGCCTCCTCTTCGCCGACCTGCCGCCGCTTGAAAAGACTATCGTCGCGACACCGTACGGAAAGGCTGAGATCCACACGGGAGCCTTCGCGCTCCTCATGCGCCACCAGCACAACCTCCCCCCGCACCGCATCAACTACCGGGCATGCCTCGCTGCGCTCGCAGTCCTCGGGGTGGATACGATCGTAGCGTTCGGTTCGGCCGGTTCCCTGAA
>JAAZID010000195.1 GCA_012510295.1 Methanomicrobiales archaeon
CCCACGACCTGTGCCGCTTCTCTCTTGTAATCCTCCAGTATATCACCGGAGGTTGCATACTCCTTCATCCGCAGGTAGACCCGAAGTCCCTTCCAGCCCTCCAGTGTCGCGCCCTCGCCCTGCTCCACGATGATGAAGACGGCGCTCGGGTTCTCCTGCAGGTACTCAAACGTGCGGTTCTTCCCGAGGGCGACGGTGATGGTCTTCTCATCGACCATCCGCGGTGAGCCAAAGACGGCCGCATCGACCTTCCCATCCCTGTTCGCGGTGCTGAGGACACCTATCCTCGGCTGTTTGTTGAAGTAGTCCATCAGTCTGGTAGGCATGATGAGCCCTGCCTCGTCACCCCGGGCTAAAAACATATGGATGGCCGGGGCCCCCAAAACCCCATGCGCCTCCGGTATACAGGCCCGTGGTTTGTGAGATGCCTCCCTCACCACAGGCTGCAGGCCTCATCGTAGGATCTCTTGCACCCCGGACAGAGAGACCGCGCCTTTCGCAGGTCGGGGTAGGTCTCCTCGGTGATCTCATCGCAGGCTGCCCCGCATATCTCGCACCAGTACTCTCTCGTCTCCTCTTTTCCTCTGCCTTTCATCATCTCTTCCACCTCATCTCCGGCACCACTCACTCCTCATCCGGCATATGCTTTCCTGCGGGGGCGTTCCCACCCGCGAAGTCCGGTGATATCAAGCCCTATCTCCCAGAACCGTTCCCCGATCGCAGGATCGAGGGCGAGGGATGACGGACTGGTCCACCGGGTCGCCTCGAAGTAGCCGCCGTTCACCGTCGCAACGTCCGGGGATGTCGCGATGTAGACCTCCACCTCAGCCCCTCTCTCGGGCGGGGCGCTGTCCGGCTCCCGGATATAAGCACGGAGGAGTTTGGTATCGATCACCCCCGGGTGGAGGCAGTTTGCCGTCACCCCCGTCTCTTCAAGCATCCCGGCAAGTCGGGTGGTGAAGGCGACAACCCCGAGTTTTGATACCGAGTATGCAGTGTAGCCATCGTAAGCGTCAAATCCCGGGAGGTTCTTCCAGTCGACTGACCGCACGCTCCGGTGAGCGATCGATGCGACGTTGACGATCCTTGACCGGTTACCCTCAGAGAGGAGCGGGAGGAGGTCATGGGTGAGCAGGAACGGGGCTACGAAGTTCGTGGCAAACGTCATCTCGATCCCGCCGGGCGCAGCCACTCGTTCCGGCATGTAGACCCCGGCGTTGTTGATGAGCACATTGAGTCTCTCGTACTTCCTGCCGATCTCTTCCGCGAGGCCCCGGACCTGCTCCTGCACCGAGAGATCGGCGATGAACAGTGCCAATCGATCGGAACCTGTGGACTCTTCCAGTTCTCCGAGGACAGCACGCCCCTTTGCCGGATCTTTGCCGTGGAGAAGCACCCGGTGACCCCGCCGGGCCAGGGCGTGCGCGGTCGCCTTCCCGATACCGTCGGTCGAACCTGTGACCAGGATGGTCTGCTCTTCCATACAGGCCGGATGCACGCCGCCTCTACTTGAACGTTTGGTGCAGGATCGGGTGCGTCGACCGGTACGATCCCACCCCCGGGCGGATCTGTATCTGCGTCACCGCACCACACTGGATCGGTTTTCAGGGGATATGGTGCATGAAAGACCAAAAAGGTGATATCCTGCACCACATAATAGTGTGTATGGTGCGATACTCGGTCACGATGGATGATGACCTTGTGGAGAAGATCGACAAGATCTGCGGTTCTCTTGCGATGTCCCGATCTGAATGGCTCAACGACCTCTGCATCAAACACCTGGATGGTGCACCCGGCAGCGGTGTGCAGGCCATGGTCTCGGCGGTGATCCCGTGTGAGAGCGGGCCCGGGCACAACATGATCGATTACGGTGCCGCCTACGCCAACTTCTCGATCGACGTCCCGGAGTACTTCAACTTCGGCTACGACGTCATCGACCGGTGGGCTGAACGGGACCGGAATAAACTGGCGTTGATCTGGGTGGACCAGCATGGGAATGAGAAGAAGTATTCCTTCCGCGACCTCAAGAACCTCTCAAACGGTGCTGCAAACATCCTGCTGAAGTATGGCATTAAGAGGGGCGACCGTGTCATGCTGATGCTCCCGAGGATCCCGGAGTGGTGGATATTTGTCATCGCCCTTATCAAGCTCGGTGCGGTCTTCTGTCCCTGCCCGACGATGCTGACACCGAGCGATATCAAATACCGCATCCGGGCCGGGAAATTCCGAATGGTCATCACCGACTACGAGAACGCCGCAAAGA
>JAAZID010000030.1 GCA_012510295.1 Methanomicrobiales archaeon
AGGTACTTCCGCGTCCGGGGATGGACCGGGAAGACGACCGGCATCCCGGCCTCCCCGAGGGCGCTGAGGATGCCGGCCATGTTCTCGCGGTCATCCGTGTTCGACGGCCGGTGGACGGTGACGACGAGATACTCCCCCGGCCTCACCCCGACATCATCAAGGATCCGGGAGCGCTCCTCTGCGATCGCGCGATTATAGTTCATCGCATCGACCATCACGTCGCCGACAAGATAAACCCCCTCCCGGATCCCCTCGGCCGCGAGGTTTGCGACAGCTGTCTCCGTAGGGCAGAAGAGGATATCCGATGCATGATCGGTGAGAACCCGGTTCACCTCCTCGGGCATCCGGCGGTCAAAGCTCCGGAGCCCCGCCTCGATGTGCGCCACCGGCACGTGGAGTTTCGCCGCCGCGAGCGCGCCCGCGAGGGTCGAGTTCGTATCGCCGTAGACGAGAACGAAGTCCGGCTCCTCCTCCCCAAGGACATCCTCGATCGCCCCGAGCATCGCTCCGGTCTGCCGGCCGTGTGTCCCCGAACCGATGCCGAGGTTGTAGTCGGGCTCCGGGATAGCAAGTTCTTCAAAGAAGACTGCCGACATACCGTGGTCGTAGTGTTGCCCGGTGTGAACAAGGAGCTCTTCGTGCTCTTTCCTGAGCTCCCTTGAGACCGGGGCACACTTGATGAACTGTGGCCGCGCGCCGACGATCGATACGATCTTCACAGTGATCACCTGATCGGATGACTGTTTTTGTCGCCCCGGCCGATGCCCTTGTAGATAAAGCCGGCCCTGATGAATGCATCCGGGTCAACGACGTTCCGGCCGTCGATGATGACCGGATGCTCCTCTCCGGACAACGCCTTCATCTGCGCCGCCTCAAGAGCGAAATAGTGGCGGTGGGCCGTGAAGATGACGACAGCATCCGCCCCCGCAAGGGTCTCATCAAGGTCGTGGGAGACCTCTATCTCATCCACAAAGGGATCGTGGACCCTGACCTCTGCCCCCACATCCTCCATCGCCGCGAGATAGGGCTCTGCCGGGGTGTTCCGGGTATCATCCGAGTTCTGGATGAACGCCCACCCGAGGAGCGTGATCGTCGCGCCTGCCGGCCCCTTCCCGGCCCGCCTGAGTCCCTCAAGGGTCAGGTGGACCATGTGCCGGGGCATGAACTCGTTGAGCGCCCGCGCGACGCCGAAGACCGACTCCTCCCCGTGCGGGTACCAGAGGTCCCCTCCGAGGACCTGTGCCCCCCGTTCGAGGTGCCATGAGTCCTTCGTAAGGCAGTGACCGCCGACGCCCGCCCCCGGCCAGAGGACCGCCCGGGTGATCCCCTCGCCCTTGAGGGAGTCGATCCCGGTCCGAACATCGTAAACATTGACCCCCATCGCCTCACAGTGCAGTGCGAGCTGGTTCGCAGCCGCAATCTGGAGGTCGCGGAAGGCGTTCTCAGCGGTCTTCGTCACCTCGGCCGCGGTCGCAGTCATCGGTATGATCTTCCCGGTCGTGAGCACCGGTCGGTAGAGCTCGACCGCGCGCGCCGTCGAGACCTCGTCGATCCCGCCGACGATCCGGTCGTGCTCGCGGATATTCCGGAGCAACCTCCCGACCATCACCCGTTCGGGGGCGTGTGCGAGGCAGAACTCTTCACCGGCGACGAGCCCTGACTCCGCCTCAAGGACCTCGCGGGCCATCCCCGCGGTTGTCCCCGGGGTGATGGTCGACTCAAGCACCACGAGTACTCCCTCGGTGATGTACCGCCCTACGTTCCGGAGCCCCTCGTTCAGGGCAGAGAAGTCGGGGATGAGGTCTTTTGGGTCGAGGAAAGGCGTCTGGATGGCGAGCGCCACAGCATCGCACTCTGCTATCTTCGAGAAATCCGACGTGCACCGGAACTTCCCCGCGCCAACGACCTTTGTCAGTAACTCTTCGAGTCCCGGCTCCTCGCCCTTGAGGGGTGACTCCCCCCGGTTCAGCATCGCGATCTTATACCCCGACGATGCCGAGTCCCGCTGAAACCCGATGACCGAATCAAACTCCGGCGCATCCGCAAAGAGGGCTGCGGCGGGGATGCCGACATACCCCATGCCGATGACACCGATCGTCCTGATCGGGCCTCTCTGGTCGATGATCGACTGTAACCTCTCGCTCATGCAAAGCATCGTGCGACTTCCTCGCAGATCTCCATGTTCAACAACGCCTGCGCAGGGTTGACCGGGAACTCCCGCTCTCGTGCCACACAGTCAAGGAACGTCGCGAGTTCGAGTTTCAGTGGTTCCTGTTTGTTCACGAGTACCTTCTCGATGATGTTTTCCTGCACATAGCGCTCATTTTCTACCGAGTACTGCCCCGGTTTTCTGTGGATGTAGATCTCCTGGGCCATAAAGTCTCCCTCAATGGTGAATTCCTCCTCTTCGATGTAGATCATGCGTATCTTCTTCGAGGATTTCCTGCTCGCCGAGAGGTAGACCGTCGTACTGCCAAATGAAAAAAGGGCGCTACAGATATCCCGGTTGCCGCTGCCGGCGAGACGGTAGCCGTCATCCGGGAGGAAGACGTTTTTCATGATATCCACATCGTGGATCATCAGGTCTTCGACGACCGAGGAACCGCTCACCCGGGAGGAGGCCGGGTTGTGCCGCTTCATCTCTATGTAGAGGGGTTGCTCAACGATCTTTTTGATCTCAGGGACGATCGGGTTGAACCGCTCGATGTGCCCGACGCCGACAGTGAGGCCGTCGGGGATCTTTGCAATGAGCCCTCTCGCCTCTTCTGCCGTCGCGCAGATGGGTTTTTCGATGAGGAGCGACACCCCGGCATTGAGCACCGCCTCAGCGACGGAGAAGTGGTAGGGCGTCGGGACACAGACGCTCACCGCATCCACGCCTTTGAGCAGATCCTCTACGGTCGAAGAGACCGTCGCCCCGAAAGTATCGGCGAGGTCGCGTGCCGCTTTCTCATTGAGGTCGCACAGGTAGAGCGAGTCTACCGCTTTTAATTCCGAGTACACACGGGCATGGTTCCTGCCCATCATTCCGACACCGATCACCCCTACGTCCAAAGTTTCACCGCCGATAGTATGTTGCGTGGCTCTCTTCCGTGAGCGCTGAATCATAACAGTATATTGTTCGTGCCGCTCTGGTATGACGGTATCGGGCCAATCGTTCTGGGGATGAAAAATGTCGTGGCCTCCTTCCTGTTCGGCCGGGCGGGCAGGAGGCTTTCGGTAGATTTCCTCCGGGGCAGCTAACGATCAGCCGGCTGCTTTTCGCGTGTGCAGAGGGTCTTCCCACGCGCGTACCCTACAATTCCACAAGGATAAAGACTTTAGCAATGAAACCAATGCTCGTGTTCCGTCCCTCCAGGTATCTCGCTCGCATCATGCGCATCGACCCTGTCCAGCGGCAGAGCGCTATCAGCCTCGCCTCGACGATCGGGCTTACCGCGGTCGGTTTTCTCTCCACGATGTACTTCGCCCATACCGTAGGACCGTCGATACTGGGGGCGTACTTCCTCTTCGTCGCTTATTATAGTGTCTTTAACCTGATCGGGGACGGCGGGTTCGGGGGTGCCGCGGTAAAGCGGATCAGCGAGGGAGAAGACCAGAGCGCATACTTCACCGCGTTCGCCCTCCTCCGTGTGGTGCTGACGGTCGCCTCGGTAAGCTTTCTCCTTCTCGCGCAGCCGTACTTTGTCAAACTCACCTCATCGGGGGTGTTCTCCTGGTTGATCCTCGCGCTGATCGCGAGCACCTTCACGAACATCGCCTCAAACAGTGTCTACGGGAGGGGAAAGGTAGGAATCAACCAGATCGGAAGCCTGATCGACAATCTGGTCCGGATAGGAATCCAGGTCGCCGCGATCATACTCGGCTTCGGTCTTGCCGGCCTCGCCGGAGGTTTTGTTGCCGGTATACTGGTCTCGGGCCTCTTTAACTTCAGGTTCCTCGACCTCTCCTTCACTTCGTTCCGCCGGTCACACATCGCAAGTCTCTTTACCTTCTCGGTCTGGACGTTCCTCAGTTCGAGCGGTTACCTGGTCTTTTCGTATGCTGATACGATCATGATCGGCTACTTCATGACCGAGGCCGATATCGGCATCTACCAGGTGGCGCTCCAGCTCACATCGCTTGCCACGTTCATCACCCTGGCGCTCCACACCACACTCTACCCGAAGATCAGTTACTGGGGGAAACAGCACGACCTCACCCTCGTGGAGTCTGCGCTCGCCCGCGCCTTCACCTACTCGCTCCTGCTCGCGGTCCCGGTCGTCGTCGGGGGCTGGATCCTCGGTGAACGCCTCCTCTACTTCTTCTACGGGGAATCATTCGCTGCCGGGGCGGGAGCACTCGCGATACTCCTGCTCGTTCAGGTAGCCCACGTCTTCATGTATCTTCAGACGATGTGCTTGAACGC
>JAAZID010000196.1 GCA_012510295.1 Methanomicrobiales archaeon
CGGTAGGCGCCGATGAAGGACATACCGATCTGCATCGCAGACCACCGGGAGGTCGTTCCACCGTCACAGGTCCGTGAGACCGTGGTCGGGATGTGGATCGCCTGCCAGAGGGATTTTCCTACAGCAGCAGAGAGCGCTTCAGCCTGCTTGGCGGGGAAGAGCTTCTCGACGTCGAGGACGAACTGCGGCTCAAGGTCATCAGCGAGTTCCTGGTCGCCGGTGAAGACCTTGACGTAACAGTCATCGACGAGGCCGGGGTGGGTCTCGACCATGTGCTCCTGGACGACGGCCGCGCCGGGCATGGCGTGGTTCAGGACGTGGAGGTACTCGTTGATCGTCTCAGGGGTAACCTCTTTGCCCAGACGCTTCTGCAGAGTCTGGTGGGCGAGGTCCATGTTGACGATGACCGTCCTCCTGATGTCGTCCCAGAACTGCTGCATGGCAGAGTTGTTGACGAAGTGCAGGTCGTCGCCCTCCACAAAGACTCCGGTGCCGGAGACCTCATAGGTCATCAGCTGGCGCTGGCCCAGCGGGATACCGCCAAGGTGAGCGCGCTCGGGGTCATACATGGTAAGGCCACGGTCCATCTCGATGGCGCGGCTCGCCTTCAGGAACTCCATCTTACGGGGAGACTGACGGATACCATCAAAGCTGTAGTACTCAGCCGTATCGGACTCGACATCCTGTCCCCGGAACTTCTCCTTAAGAGATTTCAGGAACAGCTTCTGGGTTCTCTCAATCTTTGCCATTCTGATCAGTCCTCCTTCGGCAGGAAGCCGTATTTCGTCCGTAGCGTGTGGATACGCTGGACGTACTCGATGTACTCAGCATCGTCACGGTATGCAGAACCGCCGAGTGAGTGGAAGATCGTCGTGTGGTCCTTGAGCCACTTCTCGTCCATGGGCTTGCCTATAGCGACAGCACGGTCGAGAGGCTCACCGATCTGGTTCTTGATGTATCTGACGACGCCATCCTCACTGAGGACACTCCTCTGGAGCATATCGAACATCATGCCGTTCTCGGCAAGACGGAGCGAGTGGCCGTGCACAGTCGCACCACGGATGCCGGTGCGTGCCGGGTCGAGGAGCTCGGTGGTGATGAGTTCTTTTGAGTACTTCTCGAGATCCCGCTCACGGCACTCGACGATCTGACGACCGGAGAGCGTTCCGGGGTCGATACCGCGGAAGCGGTAGCACTCGGTGTAGGTTCTCTGGTAGGGGTGACAGGGCGCGAAGAACATCGAGTCCGTAAACTGGATGTAGCGGACGCGGTCTCCTGCCTTGGCACCCTCCGTCGGGGTTACAATCTTCCTGATGGGACAGTCGGGCTCCTGCTGCTCAGCGAGCGGCGGGTGGGCCGTCGGGTAGGCAGCTCCTGGCGCCCTGTGACCGAGGATCAATACGACGTCCTCGTCAGTCACATCACGCATCTTTTCAAGCTTCTGGCTTGGGTCCATCTGCTTGCGCCGGTTCTCGGCGACCTTGGATGTACCTGGTCCGTACTGGGGCTTGTATGCCATTGTCTTATTCACCTTCATGTTGGACTTTTTAGTACTCTCATAACGGCACGAACAACTTCCGCTAATTTTCCCCTGCCGGGTGTCTGGCCCCGGGTCACGCCACTGACGATATCCACTACCATACCTTTCGTCTTCACCCGATCGGGCGGCGGCATAACCAGCGCGGTCCTGACACCTTCTTTCGCGAGATCCTCAAAGTCGATCGGAACCTGGGAGACGACGATCGCTTTGATATCAGCATGTTCAAGGATAAACCGAACCTTCTGCACCACATGGGAGCGGACATTCCCGTGATGCAGGATGGCAACCTTGTGCTGTTCTATCTGTGCAATCTCCTTCTCGGTCAACCCGAAGTAGGCTCCGAGGACGTGGCCCGCGACGGGAGAGTCTGCTGGAACCCCGCTCCCTGCATTCAGGACGAGCGTGGTCACAGAGAACTGTGCCCCCTCTCTCCGGAGACCGGAAGTTATATCGCAGACAGGTTTTGTCACATGCCTGCGCCCGGGGGACATCGCGATCACGATCACATCGGGGGATCTGGCTTCGGAGATGGTCCCGCGCTGGGCAAGACCGCCTCCTTTACCCATCCCCATACTCTCGCGACAGTCAACGACCTGTGTTACCCTTCCAATAGGCATGGTTACTTTGTACCCTGGATGATAACAAGGCCGTCTTTTCTTCTCGGGTCAGCAAGACCGAGAAGATCTCTATCGGCATCCGGTCCATACCGGGCATAGTCGGATATCGATGGCTGGGTCTTCATGTACCGTCCCTGCTGGACGATGCAGGAGAAACCCTTCCCTGCGAAGACAGCATCTACTGCCTCTTCGATGGCCGGGATGTACGACTCGTCTTCGAGCTCCAGAATGATTGTTCCAACCTGTACCTGGAGCTGGACGTCCTGATCTCCAACGCGGATGGCCCTGCGATCCGGGTGGGGGTTTGGTTGCCCCCGTGCCGGGCCGTATGGAACCGTGGCGGGGATGCCGGGTCCGTTAAGGGACATCCGGCGGATCCCGCCGACCTGAACAAGTCTGTTCAGGAGGTTTTCTACGGTATCGGGCCTGAGGAGTCGCGTGGAGACGATTCGAACCTGGGGAAATATGGCGTCTGTCATCAATACCCTCGTGAGTTATTTACACACCCTGTGCGATCTGCTGGATCGGCTTGTTGAAGACGTCGACCTTGCCGTAGGTCTCGGCGTAGATCTTCGAGGTGCTCTCGGGTGAGAACATCTGGGTTCCGGCATCGAGCGCCGCTGCGGCGACCACACAGGGGATAGCCACGCCTGCTGCGTGCCTGGTCACGACGTGGTTGCCGTTGAAGATACCGGGGCCACCGCCACCGTAGATCGAGTGGCTGAAGAACGAGAACCCGACGGCAGTACCCATGACACGGCCGTAGTCACAGCCGGGGAGGCCGGTCTCGTGCTCAAGCAGGTCGTTGAAGTACAGGAGCGTCGAGGAGACTGCCTGGGCGAACCGCCCGGCACCACAGTTGACCATGGTGGCCGCCATGGTTCCCGCGGCAGCATAGGCGTTCCAGAGCATGGGATCCTTCGTGTCATAGAACTGGAAGTATCCGCCCTTCTTGCCGGGGGTGATGACCTTGTCTTCGATAGCACGCTCGACCAGGCTCTGGACGGTGGTTCCGATGGTTCCAGTTGCCCCGTTTGCCTTGACAAGGTCATAGACCATGTTGTTTGCGTTCAGGCCCTGGTAGGCGTAGGTAAGCAGCTGGGCACGCTCAAAGGGTCCGATGGCGTTACCCATCTCAAACATTCCTGCCTGCTCGAAGGTGGATGCAAGTGCGGCGCCTTCCATCGCGTTCTTGTTGGTCATCATCACGACGTGGTTGACCGGGATGTTTCGGAGTGCGTAGCCGAGGCCCTCGTTGTTCTGGGGGATCGACAGGACAGATGCGACGTTAGCACCGCCGAGATCCATCGTGTGCGGATAGGTTCCCCAGACCGCTCCTTTGACCATCCCTGCATCGAACGCTCCGATGTCGAACTGCTCGACGATCGCGTATGTGGCCGCAGCTGCGACCGCTGTGATCGCGGCATCGTAGGTTGCTGCAGCCTCCAGGCGGGCGCTGGGCGCCTCAACGAGGATAAGCTTGCCGCCACCGAACTCGCGGATGTTGGTGTCGTCGCCCTCTGCGACCTGAACCATGTCCTTGATCTTGGCTATGACGGCATCCTTGTTGCCGGCGATGTCGAGGTCCAGCTCCCGTCCGAGAACCTGTCCTTTTCCGACCTTCCCGATCTTCAGGTTGTTCTCAATGCCTCCCAGGTTGACTGCAATCGTCCTCTTGGTGAGGCTGATGAGCTTCCTGGTCGCTGGGTTAACCAGCGGGCTGATCTTGTCGAGCGCCACACCACTCTTCAACAGCTTGCCTGCATCATCGTACAGGTCGATAGTATCTTTGAATTTCGCCATAATTTTTCCTC
>JAAZID010000197.1 GCA_012510295.1 Methanomicrobiales archaeon
GCTCACGACCATCAGGGACGCCATCGCGGCGGGTGCGGCCGGGGTCTGCATGGGAAGAAACGCTTTCCAGCGCGAAGACCCTGGCCGGTTCATAGGCTCGATCTGCCGGGTGGTGCATGAGGGAGCAGACCCGGCCGATGCTCTGGAGCGTGAGCGATGAAGCAGTTCTGGGTCGATATCAGGCCGTGGAGAAAAGATCTCGCGACCACCGCGATCGAGAGCGGGGCGGATGCCCTGGTGGTGGACGACGCTGAGCGCGTGCGTGAACTCGGGCGGGTGACGACAGTCGCGGAGAACGGCGATCTCATCCCCGGAAAAGATATCTTTGAGGTCGATATAGTCGATAAAGAGGCTGAAGAGGAGGCGCTCCGGCTCTCCCGGACGGGTTACGTCATCGTGCGGACGGGCGACTGGACGATCATTCCGCTTGAAAACCTCGTCGCGCAGTCGGACCGGATCATCGCCACGGTCACGAACGCCGATGAGGCGGCGGTCGCTCTGAACGCTCTTGAGCGCGGGACAGCAGGAATTCTCCTCACAACCGATGATCCGGCTGAGATCCGCCGGGTGGCGGATGTTATCGCCGGCCAGGGCGCCGAAGTCATTCTCATGCCGTTTGAGGTGACCCGGATCGTACCCGTCGGCATGGGAGACCGGGTCTGCGTGGATACCTGCTCCCTCCTCGCCGATGGGGAGGGGATGCTCGTCGGCAACACATCCTCGGCGTTCCTGATGGTACACCCCGAGACCCTGGAGAATCCCTACGTGGCCCCGCGCCCGTTCCGGGTGAACGCCGGGGCGGTGCATGCCTACACCCTCCTCCCGGATGGGAAGACCGCCTACCTCACCGATCTTGCGGCGGGTGATAAGGTGCTCATCGCCGGACATACCGGCACGACCCACGATGCGGTCGTCGGCAGGGTGAAGATCGAACGCCGTCCGCTCCTCCTCGTCGAGGCGGAGGCGGGTGATGTGAAGGTGAGCCTGGTCCTCCAGAACGCCGAGACGATCAGGCTTGTCGCGGAGGATGGGGGAGCGATATCGGCCGCCCGTCTCGCTGTGGGTGACCGGGTGCTCGGGAGCGTCGCAGAGGGCGGGCGGCATTTCGGTATCGCTGTCGCCGAGACCATACTGGAGAAGTGACGGCATGCGTGCAGGTATCATCGGCGGCACCGGGCAGATGGGGCAGCTCTTCGCCGGGGTCTTTGAAGAAGCGGGCCGGGAGGTGATCGTCTCCGGGAGGGAGACAGGGATCACCGCGAGAGATATAGCAGAGATGGCCGATATCGTCATGATCTCGGTGCCCATCCGCGCCACCGCCAGGGTCATCCACGAGGTCGCCCCACTGCTCACAGAGGACCAGGTCTTCTGCGACCTCACCTCACTCAAGGTCGAACCGGTCCGGGCGATGCTCACCTCACGTGCGGAGGTTATCGGGCTCCACCCGATGTTCGGGCCGGGCGCCGCATCCCTCAAGGGTCAGACGATCGTAGCCACCCCGGCCAGGTGTGATCCGGCGACCCTTGAGGGGCTTCTCTCAATCTTCCGCGACCAGGGAGCGACGATAACCCTCACGACACCGGAGGAACATGACCGGATGATGGCGGTGATCCAGGGGCTCACCCACTTCTGCACACTCGCGAAGGCTGAGGCCATCCGCCAGAACGACACCGACGTGGAGGAGACGCTCTCGTTCACGAGCCCCATCTACCGGATCGAGATGGGGCTTACCGGGCGGATCCTCGCTCAGGATGCCGCACTCTATGGCGATATGCTCCAGATGAACCCGGCCGTCCCGGCGGTGCTCGATGCGCTTGAAGAGGCCGTCAGGACGCTCCGGGAGATCGTGGAGTCCGGCGATGATGAGCGATTCAGGGCATTCTTCGCTGAGAACGCCGCCCACTACGCCTCATACCTCGCGGCCGCGACGGAGGAGACCGACGACCTCATCAACCATATGGTGAGCCGATGACGGTCCTGACCCTCGGGCCGGCCGGGACGTTCAGCCACGACCTCGCCACACGGCTCTACGACGATGACATCAGGCTCCTGCCGACGATCCGGGGCATCATTGAGCGCGTGGCAGAGGGATCAGCCGTCGGCCTCGTGCCGATCGAGAACTCGGAGGCCGGTGGGGTGGGGGAGACGCTCCAGGGACTGATGGAGTATGGCGTCTCTATCACCGGCGAGGCCTACATGCCGGTCCGCCACCATCTCGCGGCCCGGGAGGAGCCAAGACAGCTCCGGGTCATATACGCCCACCCGCAGACCCACGAGCAGTGCTCAATCTACCTCGGTGATCTCGGCGTGGAGGTCGTGCATACGAGCAGCAACGCCGCAAGTGCGGTGGCGATGCAGGGAGACGAGCGCGCCGGCGCGGTCATACCGGAGATGGCAGCGACGATCTACGACCTGCCGATCGTTCTCCGGGATCTTCAGAACAGCAGGGAGAACACCACCCGGTTCGTGGAGATATCCGCTACCCCGCGAAGAGATATCGGGAACACGAAGTGCAGCCTCCTCGTGGACCCCGGGGCCGACCGGGTCGGTCTCTTAGCCGATATTCTCGGGGTCTTTGCCCGGCGCGGGATCAACCTGACCCGGATCGAGTCACGTCCGTCCCGGCGCGGGATCGGCAGGTATGTATTCTTCATCGACCTTGCGATCTCTGAAGGGTGGCAGGAAGCAGAGGAGGAACTCAAAAGGATGACTTCTTTCAAGGAACTTGGATGTTACGCCCGCATGGAGGTACCTGGAATATGATCGCGAAGATATCCAGGATCGGGCCGGTTGATGCAGTATTTTCAGCGCCCCCTTCCAAGAGTTACACTCACCGTGCCCTGATCGCTGCGGCGCTCGCC
>JAAZID010000198.1 GCA_012510295.1 Methanomicrobiales archaeon
GCATCGGCCGGGTCTGCTCCCTCATGCACCACCCGGCAGATCGAGCCTATGAACCGGCCAGGGTCTTCGCGCTGGAAAGCGTTTCTTCCCATGCAGACCCCGGCCGCACCCGCCGCGATGGCGTCCCTGATGGTCGTGAGCGTCTCAAGGTCCCCGCCCTTCTCCCCGCCGGCGATCATCACCGGCACCGAGCAGGCGGCGGTGATCTGGCGGAAGGTCTCCGGATCCCCGGTGTAGTTCGTCTTGATCAGGTCAGCCCCGAGCTCTTCGGCGACCCGGACGCAGTGCCCGATCGACTGCGGTGAATGAGGATCGATCCCCTCGCCACGGGGGTAGATCATGACCAGGAGCGGTATCCCCCAGCGGTTGCAGTCCCGCACCACCGCGCCGGCAGACTCGATCATCCGTGACTCATGCGGCGCGCCCAGGTTGATATGGATCGAGACCGCATCGGCGCCGAGCGCGACCGCCTCCTCCACGGTGCAGACGAGTACCTTGTCGTCCGGGTCGGGGTTCAATGATGTGCTCGCGGAGAGGTGCACGATGAGGCCGATATCCTTCCCGCGCTTCCGGTGTCCTCCCTTCACCATGCCCTTGTGGAGCACGATGGCGTTCGCCCCGGCCTCGCTCACCTCACTGACGATTCCCGTCATGTTGCGGAGCCCTTCGATCTGGCCCATGGTAAACCCGTGATCCATCGGAATGATCACGGCGCGATTGGTGTTCCGGTCCATTATCCGCTCCAGGCGGATCTCTTTTCCGATCATCTCTATCACGCTCTAAGAATCTCTACTGCTTCCTCTGCCGATCGCCCATCATGGATTATCAGCGCTGCAGCACGTATCAGGCGATCCGGCGCCTGATGCTGGAAGGCGTTTCTCCCGATCGATATACCGGCGGCACCCCCCTCCATAGCGCCCTCTACCAGATCGAGGATCGCGCGGTCGTCGGTCTTTGACCCGCCCGCGACCACGACCGGCACCGGGCAGCCCCGTGTCACCTCCCGGAACGAGTCCGGGTCTCCGGTGTAGACGGTCTTGACGATATCAGCGCCGAGTTCGGCAGCCACCCGCGCGGCAATCTTGACACTCTCGACCTCGTGTTCATCCGCGACCTTCCTGCCCCGGGGGTACATCATCGCGAGGAGGGGCATCCCCCACTCCATGCATGTGATCGCGACCCTCCCGAGGTCTTCGAGCATCCGTGCTTCGGAGTCTGCTCCGACGTTGATGTGCACCGAGACACCGTCTGCACCCATCTTCAGGGCGTTCGTGACGGTGTTTACGAGCACTTTGTCGTTCGGGTCGGGGCCGATGCTGGTGCTCGCCGAGAGGTGCATGATAAGGCCGACATCCCGACCATGCCCCCGATGGCCGTGCAATGCAAGCCCCAGATGACCGACAACTGCGTTTGCTCCACCGTCAGCGACAAGGTCGATGGTCTTCCCGACATCGACCAGTCCCGGGATGGGGCCGAGCGTCACGCCGTGGTCAAGCGGCACGATGATGGTTCTCCCAGTATTCCGATCCACAATGCGTTCCAGACGAATCTCTTTTCCTCTCATACCTATAATCTCCTCCGGATTTTGAGTACATGCAATATCCGGAATGGTTCAAAACCGGGTAAAATAGCGATAGAATGCTGCCGCTCCGCTGTCACGGATATCGGCGATTAAAAACTGGCATGTTGCTTCTGCGAGGGTGGCTACTCCGTTAACCGAGGTAAAGGCAGTCACCGGCGAAAAAACATTCACCCTGCATTGTGGATACAGTTATCCATTATCATATAAAAAGATGCCGGGGGACTGCGCTATGCGGCAATCCGGACCTCCCCCCGGCGGACCCCGGGAATTGACGGGTGTAGCCGCACACGGGAGGGTGGGGAGGAGGCTATGCATCTTTCGATAACAACACCTCCTGCCGCCGGTTCATGGGGGCGAGAGAGGCTATATCGCGAGCATTTCCCGGAAAGAAGTATTGAGGGGAGATTTACTTCCGGCCGCCTTTCCGGAATGCTATGACATCACCGATGGTCATCGTCATCCGCCCCGGTCCGCCGGTGGAGGCAGAGTCCTCGGCGGAGTCGATCAGCCTGATACCGAGTGCTCTCTCAAGTTTTCGCCGGACGTCATCCTCGGGGATGAGATCACCCTTCTCGATCTTTTTAATCAGGACTTCGCGCTCTTTAACTTCCTGCGCAAGATCGAGGGTGGACCATTCCTTCTCTTCCCGGGCGGCACGGATCCGGTCTGCATAGTCTTCGACGATCTCTCCCTCCATCAGGTCAAAAACGTCCCGCGCCCGTCTTCTGGTCTGCGTGACCGCGATGCCTGTCTTTTTCTGGACAACTCTCTGTCGCGATTGCTGGACTTCTGTACCATGTTTTGCACATCGGACGCAGACGCAGAGTTCTGCACCCTCGATCTGAATGGTTTTCGGTGGTCCCTGTATGGGGGCGCCGCATAGTTCACACTGCATAAGTCTCGCAAACAACTTTATATTCATTTTAACCTATATAATTAATCGAGGAGACCTATGGGAGATATCGCTCGGCATGCACCAGAGAAGGATACCGGTGAAGACATCTACCAGTATCTCCTGGAACGGATAACCAACCTCGAAAACCGAAACCTGGAGCTGCGCGAACAGTTCCGCCAGATAGAGTCCGAGAAACGATATATTGAGACCCAGAAGATCCGCTACGAACGCGAACTGCGTAAACTGAAGAGTGAGATTGAACAATTACGGAGCCCCCCCCTCGTGATCGGGACGGTAACGGACGTGATCGACAACAACCGGGTGATTGTGCGGAGCAGCGCAGGACCGCGGTTCCTGGTCCGTACATCACAGCTTATCGACCCGGATCTCCTCAAACCCGGCGCGCGCTGTACGCTCAACCAGCAGTCCCTCGCCATTGTGGATGTGCTCCCCACAAGTTACGACGCGCAGATCTACGGCATGGAACTGATCGAGTCTCCGGAAGAGACCTACGGGAACATCGGCGGTCTTGGGCCGCAGATCGAGGAGGTCAGAGAGGCGGTTGAGCTTCCCCTGACAAAGCCGCACCTCTTCGAGAGGGTCGGGATCTCCCCGCCGAAGGGCGTGCTACTCCACGGTCCGCCGGGAACGGGGAAGACTCTCCTTGCGCGGGCAGTGGCCCACCACACAAACGCACACTTCCTCCGCGTTGTCGGCTCGGAGCTTGTGCAGAAGTACATCGGTGAAGGGGCGCGCCTGGTCAGGGAACTCTTCGACCTCGCGAAACAGAAGGCCCCCTCGATCATCTTCATCGATGAGATCGATGCGATCGGCGCGCACCGGAACGACTCGACGACGTCGGGCGACCGCGAGGTTCAGAGAAC
>JAAZID010000199.1 GCA_012510295.1 Methanomicrobiales archaeon
GAGAAGGACAATGCCCAAACTGAACAGTAAGGATTGCTTCATGTATATTCCCCCTTGCGGATGAATGAATGTCTAGAGCAATATAAAAATATTCCTATAATATTATTAACACGCGGATATCTGGAAAAACAACTAAATATTGAGGAACAACTGGTATTCACACTCACATCGCCATGCCCTCCGATCGCGGAACAATCCCCGGTCAGGTCAGACGATGAGGTTTTGCTCGCAGAGACAGATCCCACCCGGTAGCGCCACGCAGATTGATACCCCACCGGATATTCCTTAAAGCATTATCCCCCTGACCCGGGCAGCACACATCCCCGGGCACAGGCAACCAGCATCGGAGCATACTTTACATCGTTTACACACTATCTATGATGGAACGTAAGGAGTTGTCCGCTTGAGAGAGAAATCACTCCCCTCCACCAGTGCGATCGCTGCCCACCTATGGTTGCCTGCCCGCCTGCAACCCCGAATGCCTCATACCTGCCGGGAGGCGGGATCATGACCGGCGGTCCTGACATACGAGAGTACGCCGGGATCTACCTGCGCGGGTTGATGATGGGCGCCTGTGACATCATCCCGGGCGTCTCGGGGGGGACGATCGCCCTCATAACCGGGATATACGAACGGCTGATCGAGGCTATCGGCAGCATCAACCCGGCCTCGGCAAAACACCTCTTCAGGGGAGATTTCAGGGCGCTCTTAGATGATCTTGAGAAGATTGACATACCGTTTCTCGTGGTCCTCCTCGCCGGGATCGGCACCGCTTTCCTCGCTATGTCCGGGGTGATCCTCTCGCTCCTCACCGACCACGCGGTGGCGACCTACTCCTTCTTCCTCGGCCTGATCATAGCCTCCGCCGTCATCCTCTTCCTCGAGATCCGGTCCCTTCGCGCGTCCACCCTCGCCTACTTTATCCTCGGGGCAGGCGCCGGGTTCCTCCTCGGAGGCATCGGGCACCTCAATGTCGGTCACTCACTACCGGTCATATTCTTCACCGGAATGGTGGCACTCTGTGCCATGATCCTCCCGGGGATATCGGGAGCCTACATGACCCTCGTCCTCAACCAGTACGAGTTCATGCTCGCAGCGCTCAGGGCGATCTCCCTTCCCGAGATCATCGCCTACATCAGCGGCGGCGTCATAGGGCTCCTCGTCTTCACGAAAGGCCTCAAGTACCTCTTGAAGACCCACCCCGGGGCGGTGCTCGCCTTCCTCACCGGGTTGATGCTCGGTTCGGCGAGGATGCTCTGGGAGAGGGGATCCCTGGAAGGCGATATGCTCACCGGTGGCTGGATCTTCTTTGTCGCCGGCCTCGTCATCGTCGGCGCGGTGGAGTACACAAAGAGGCGCTATACAGTCAGCGGGGCCTGACCCCGGCGATATGAACCGATACACTTTCTTTCCAGGGGCAAAACCGGTATAGTATCATGTTCATCGGTATCGACCACGGCACCACCGCGATGCGCTTCTCCACGGGAACAGAGGAGTTCAAGATCTCCCGGGAGGAGGCCAGGGATTTTTCGGCCGGCGACCTCACCCGTCTCTGCCGCACAGATGAGATCGAGGGTATCGCCATCTGCTACTCGATGGGTGACGGCATCGCTGCCATCACCGATATCAGGAAGGTCAGGAACCGCGGCATCATATCGCGGGAGGGGGCCGGCAAACACATCGGCGGCGGCACACGGGTCTACGACGAGATCGAGAGGAGCGGTCTCGCGGCCGTGGTCATCCCCGGACTGCACCGCAAATCCCCGACCGATCCACGGTTCAAGGCATACTCCCACCAGGCGAGCCCCGAGAAGATCGGGATCCTCTATGAAGTCTCGCACGACCTCGGACCGGATATCGTTGTCTGCGATGCGAGCTCAAACACCGTCACCCTCCTCGTGACCGGCGGACGGATCACCGGCGCGTTCGACGCCTGCATATTCGCGCCCGGCACCCGGCACGGCGCTCTCGATGTGGATGCGATCCGCCGGATCGACCGGGGCGATGTAACAGCAAACAACGCCTTCCTCAAGGCCGGTGTGAACCACACGATGCCCCCCGAACTCAGGGTAGAGACGATGGCGATGTTCGCCGCGATGGAGTGCGCCTCAATGCTCCTCTTAAACCCCGGCGCAAGAGTCGCCCTTGCCGGTTCCATGGCGCCCGCAATCGCCCCGGAGGTGGAGGCGCTCCTCGCCCGGGAGGTCGCGGTCTACGATGAGTGGGCTGCGGCCCGGGGCCTGGCAAAGATCGCCCGCGACATCTTTTCCACAGGTGCGCAGGAGATCCTCGGGCTCGTGGTAGATCGCTGACCTGCAGGCGGGGCCACCGGCCCCGCTGTTCCATACGCATTTGTATGCCGCTCCAGCTCCGGGAAGCCTTATCGCCCTTCGCGCATACATCATATACGATGAACGTCCTCCTCATCCAGCCGGAGGGTGTTGATCTCTACACCACCCTGCTCAACTCAGAGACCAGCAGGGATGCCCTTCGTTTTTACCAGCCCGACAGGCTGGAGTACGGTATACGCATCAGGACAGCGTCACTTGGAAGTGCCCTCGCTCTCGTCTCTGAGCTCCGGTGGTACATCCAGCGATACGTCGAGGAAGTCCTCTTCGAGCCGGAGGAGGGTATCTTCTGTTCATCGAGCCTTGCCCGGCAGATCTACGAGCGCGACGTAAAACCCGCATCGCCCTGGGGGTACCGCTGCCTCTATCGTCTTTCAGGCCACCTGGTCGATACCGTATGGATGGATGCGGGCACAACGCCTGGTGTGTATACAGAACGGTTTGAGCCTGAAGATGCGGTGCTTGAGGTCTGGTGCACAGAAGAGGAGTACCCGGCAGAGTAATAACGGGCTGCAGGGGGTTATAGACCCTGCGTTCGCTTCACCCGGTAAGTCCCCGGACGAAATGTCCGCCGGTGATGCCCCCGAGGGCCCGCTCCTTCACCTCTTCTTTGAGCCCATTGAGCGCGTCCCGGTCTCCCCGGCCAGCGGCCTCGACCCCGGCGCGGTAGAGCCGGACCATCTCTTCCGTATATAGCGGCCCCCGCCCCCGTGCGTCGATCGCGACCGCATCGATCCCCATCCCGATGATCCGGGGCAGGTGGTCGATCAGGCAGGTCTCGACCGCGTTTGCGATGTACACCCGCGATTCGCTATCGCTCCGGAGCGGGAAGATGCGGTTGTGCCGGTCCTGTAGCCCCAGGAACCGGTCGCCCGGGACCGCTGTCAACCGATCTTCGGTCACCATCGCCTCGGTGTTCCCCTGCACGAGCACCTCGAGCGCAGGAGAGTCGCCGGCCAGTTCAGCCAGCCGGGCGAGGTCGGCGGCCGGGAGCTCAGGAGACGGCGTGCACCGCAGGAAGAGGGGGGCGAGTTCCTGTGTGGTGCGGTGGTTCCAGACGTTCAGTCCGGCAGCCCCATAGAGGTGCATCCGGGGCTCGGCCCCCCGCACAGCACAGGCAGCGCCAACTCCGCTCACCATGACGCCCCGGACGCCTGCATCGTAGAGTGAAGGGAGGAGCGGGGCGGCGGCGTCGAGGAAGGCGCGCCGCGTGATCGACGGCCACTTCCAGACGAGGTCTGCGCCCCCCGCCCGGCAGAGGGCGGCTGCCTCCTCAAGGAGGGCGGGAACCGGTGGGTCGGCCGGCTCGAAGTAGACTGTCCGGGCGCTGCCCCGGAGAGCAGCCCCGACGCCTTCGAGGGTGTCGGTGTAGACCGAGACTGTCGGGAGCCGCCTTGCGACCTGTTTTGCGGGTACCATCCCGGCGATCACCGCATCCGCCCGTTCCCGGGCAGCAAGCACCGCATCCGGTTCCGGTCGATGCGCGGCGACAACAGCCTCCTCGACCTTCTCCAGGAA
>JAAZID010000200.1 GCA_012510295.1 Methanomicrobiales archaeon
GAGCCCCCCCGATGCGTACTCTTGCAGCCCCCGGTGGAGGGCGGCACGGAGGTCGTCGGTGAGGGGCACAACCACCCCACCCACGAGCGCCCCCGACGACCGGGCGAGGAGCACCTCCGGCGCCCCCTTCACGTAGGCGACATCACCGCCTTCCTCCCGGTAGATGATCGTCATCCGCTTCCTCGCCGAATCAAACGAGAACTCCTGGACCGCTTCAGGAGCACCTTCCCGGGAGATCCCGGCCTTCGCCGCCGCGACGACGAGCGCTCCCTCGGTCGGCGTGCCGAATATCCGCCACTCACCCGTTTCATCGGTGGCGAGAGTTGCGTGGTTGCAGAGGAGGGACGCGCGCAGGAACTGCCGGAGCCCCGGATCCGCCCGGGGATCGATGGTTTCGCCATCGCGGAGGAACTCCCCCTCCGGGGCGTAACCGGTCCCGGTCACCGCCACATCGCTCTCCGGCGTCTTCACCCGGACGACCACCATCTCGTTCCTGGTGAGGGTTCCGGTCTTATCGGTGCAGATCACCGAGACCGCACCGAGGGTCTCTGATGCCGGGAGGCGGCGGATCAGGCAGTTTCGCCGCAGCATGTTCTTGATACCGATGGCGAGCGTCAGCGTCACGACCGCCGGGAGTCCCTCCGGGATCACCGCCACCGCAAGCGAGACGCCGACGAGGAACATCTCCAGGAGTTCCCGCTGCTGGAGGAGGCCGACGACGACCGCGAGCGCTGATATGGCGAGAGCGATAAACCCGATGTCGCGGCCGAGTATGTCCATCTGCCGGGAGAGAGGGGTCGCTTCAGCCATGACCCGCTGGGAGAGCCCTGCTATCCTCCCAAACTCAGTCTCCATCCCGGTGGCGACGACCACCCCTCGCCCCCGGCCGTTGACGACCGTCGTCCCGGAAAAGACCATGTTGTTCCGCTCGGCAAGAGGAGTCCCGGCCGGGAGCCGGCCCGGCGCCTTATCGACGGGCACCGACTCCCCCGTCAGCGCCGCTTCATCGACCTGGAGCGACGTCGCCTCGGTGAGCGAAAGGTCCGCCGGCACCCGCTCCCCCATCTCGAGGACGACGAGATCTCCCGGCACAACCGCGGAGGCATCGATCTCCTTCTGCACCCCGTCGCGGATGACCACGGCCCGCTGGACGAGCATCTTCCTGAGCGCCTCGATGGCCTCCCCGGCCTGCCACTCCTGGGTGTATCCGAGGAGGGCGTTTAAGAGGACGATGATGAGGATGGCGGCAGCGTCGTGCGGTTCACCGACGAGAAACGAGATCACCGCAGCGGCGATCAGGATGCCGATGAGGATGCCCTTGAACTGCCGGAGGAAGACCTGAAGTTTTGTCTCCCGCGCTTCCTCCCGGAGAGCGTTCTCCCCGTAGTGCTCCAGCCGCTCCTCTGCCTCTCTTTCGGAGAGGCCGGCAGAACCTGCGCCGAGATCCTGCAGGGCCTCCTCAGGCGTGAGATTCCACCAGTCGGGCGGCGTGGACATGTATTCAGGGTCTGGCACAATCGCATAAATACCCAGAGGATTTCCTCCGGCAGTATTATACCGGATGGCCCTGATCGAGGTGTCGGAGGAGATAGATATGAGCAAGATTGCCGTCCTGATCACGGATATGTTTGAGGATATCGAGTACACAAAACCCGCAGAGGCCTTCCGGGAGGCCGGCCACGACCTCACCCACGTCGGCCTCTCTGCGGGCGAGACGGTCCATGGGAAGAAGGAGCAGACGCCGGTCACGATCGACCAGGCTGTCTCTGATGTCACGGTTGATGAGTTTGACGCGCTCTTCATCCCCGGCGGCTACTCACCCGACAAGCTCCGGGCTCATGATGCCCCCGTAGAGTTTGTGCGGGAGTTTGTCGAGAGCGGAAAGCCGGTCCTCCTGATATGCCACGCGCCCCAGCTCCTGATC
>JAAZID010000031.1 GCA_012510295.1 Methanomicrobiales archaeon
AATCCATACGTCCCGGTGTCCCTGGCGGAACAGTTGACGAATTCTATATCCTGAAGGACAGGACCATACACTGCCGGATCGTGGATCAGGAGGTAGACCGCCTGGATGCTTGTATCCGCTGTTCCCTCGATCTCATGGACCTTCGCGTGGCTTGCACGAACAGTCATTACGCCGAGCCACTTGACGCCGCTACTGTAGCCGGACCCTCGTATGTGGAACCCTTTGAGCGTGACATGCTCCTGGTCGACGTTGATACGCCCATCACGGGTGAACTCAAGGAACGTCTCATCCGGACCCTGGCCAGAGAGTGTCCTGCCCGCCGCAGGCGCGATGACCCCGGCACAGTTGAAGGTGCCATCCGAGAGGATGACCATACCACCCTCTGGCAGCGCAGCGAGTGCTGCCTGGATCTCAACCTGATCGTCGACTCCGTCACAGACATAATCTGCCCGGGTCTTCGACAGTTCGGTGCTATCACTTGCAGCCACAGTAAGCGTGACCGGACTTTCAGACTCAACTGCACTTACCGGGGTGAGTGCTACACCAAAGCAGAACACCAGAAGTACTGCAGCCAGTCTTAGTATATTTTGCCTGTCTGTCATGCAATTCAGCCTCTCTGTGAGGTAGAACTACCGTCTTTCAATAACTACATATATATTTTTCTCGGAATATAAAATCAAAATAAATGATTTTTCACGAATATACCCTTATGTAGCCAGGTTTATTTCAGAACAGAGAGAGCATATTCAAAATTTGTTTTAGCAAAAAGATATTAAATAATTAATGAAACTAAAATCGAAAAACATTAATATTCGCGCTTTCCTGCACCATTCAGCCGGATCGGTCCTCCTCTCGGTGATTTTTCGCAGAGCGGATAGAGATCTGGCTCCCTGCGCCGGCAAGAATCAGGAGAGCCGGCCAGCACTACCTGGCGACAGGCGGGCAACGTGCAGACATCGCCCGGTTGGCCGGTATCCCGTGGTCGCAGGGCCGGAGTACTGTGGAGACCTGGCCCTGCACCTGGATGGTTGCCTCCCACACCCCGTGGACCGGAGCCATGAACACGACCTCTCCCACGGGTGAGGCACAGCACTCTCCCGGTCCAACCGCCCGATGACGCAATACCTATATAGATCAGCCCCATAGAGGATGCCCTCATGCGAGTGGCATGCCTGACCTTCTGGTTCTACGACTACACCATCCAGATGGCAAACGAGCTTGCCCGGCACACCGATGTGCTGCTCCTGCTCCCCGATTACCGGTCAGAGGATTACCTGGAGAGTATCGAACCAGAGGTGAAGGTTCATGTCTTTGACTACTCGCAGTATGCCGGAAGGCTCGGTCCATCGTGCTACCCGATGATCCGGGATATCATTGCTGCGATCGATGATTTTTCGCCCGACGTCATCCATTTCCAGGTGAATAACCCCATACTCTGTCCGCTCATCCCCTTGCTCCGGAAGTATCCACTGGTAGCAACGTTCCACGATATCGAACCGCATCCTGGCGAAGACCATCTCATGGATATCGGTTCCCTGCTCTATCGGCTCACCCTCTTCCTGTCGAGGACCCTGACCGACCGTATCTTCGTGCACGGTGCTGCACTCAAAGAGAGCCTGGTAGAGAACTACCACGTGCCGGGCAGGAAGGTGCATGTCATCCCGATCGGTGAGCACGAGGTGACGCCGTTTACAAAGTTCAGAGAGGAGGGGCTTGAGCCGGATGGTCCCCGGGTGCTCTTCTTCGGTCGCATCCACAGCTACAAGGGGCTTGACTGCCTGATCCAGGCAGAGCCGCTCATCACGCGGGAGGTTGCCGACGCCCGGATCGTCATCGCCGGCACGGGCGAGGACTTCGGAAGGTATGAGGAGATGATGGCAGGCAGGGAAGCATTTGAGGTCTACAACTACAGGATACCCTATGAGGAGGGGGCGCGACTCTTCCAGCAGGCGAGCGTCGTGGCACTCCCGTATACCGAGGCGTCCCAGAGCGGTGTTATACCAACCGCGTATGGGTTCAAAAAGCCGGTGGTGGTCACAGATGTAGGGAGCCTGCCTGAGATTGTGGATAACGGGAAGACCGGATATATCGTGCCGCCTCACGATCCGACCGCACTCGCCGGTGC
>JAAZID010000201.1 GCA_012510295.1 Methanomicrobiales archaeon
CGCGACGGGTTTTACAAACCGCACCTCCACGTCGAGCGGCCTGCTCGAGAGCGCTATCTCCTGGAGGTTATCGGTGAGCCGCCCGGTTCCGGCGGTGCCGCGTATCGTCCGGGCACGTATCCCGACGATATCCTCTATCGCGAGCCCACGTGCGATCCAGTCAGGTGGGTTGTCGGCATCGTTGATCATCAGCGGCCCGCCCGAGACCTTCGGGTAGCCGTGGCTCCCGACGAAGACTGAGGGGGCCGCGCCCTGGTAGTGGTCGCTCGGCCTGACCGGTGCCCGGGCGTAGAACCGGCTCATGATCGGGCAGCGAGATAGCCCGCAAAGCCCCCTCCCTTTACACTCAGCGCACCGCATAGATCACCGGCGATCGACGACGATCCGCCCCCTCCCCTCAAGGGAGCGGAGGGTCTCTTCGACCCACTCCTCCCAGGTGACGGGGTCGAGATCCCGGGCGGCGGCAACCTCGCGCCCGACGTCATCATCCCGCCCGCTGGTGACCCTGACCACGACCGACCCGGGCGCAAACCCCGGTTCGACTATGCCATCCCCGTCGCCGTCGATCACCCCGAGGACCGGGATACCGGCATGGGAGCAGATATGACCGCAGACGGCGGTCGTGTCGTCCCCGATTGCGAGGATGCCGCAGATCCCTTCTTTCTCGATCTCGCTGTAGAGGGTGTGACCGCAGTGGTCGATGACCGCGATCCGGCCGGTGGGGGGAGCGAGAACCTCTCCCTCCTGTGGTGGAACGGACCGGATCATGCCGCTCTTGCACCAGGCCGCCTCGAGATCGGGAAGCCCCTTCCGGAGGAGTTTCTCAACCCCGTGGGGTTTTATGTCAAGCCCGGTGACGGCCTGGATCGTCCCATCCCGGCGGGTGATGACGACCGTCCCGGCCGTCGCCGTCCCGATCACGATTCCATCGACAAAGACCGCCTCACCCGGTATACAGCCCCGGATCTCCCGCACCCCGCGACGCTCAGGGGGGGTGCTCACTACGGGCATGAGAGAAAACCCGGTCTTCTCCGCAACTTCTCGCGCGAGGGGCATATCAGCACGGTCCCATGCGTAGACGGTGTTGTCCGAGCACTCTACGTGGACGAGCCCATCCAGGCGGCCGGCGACGATATCTCCGAATATCTGGCCGGACTCCGGCGTCTTCCCCCGGTTGACCAGGAAGGCCCGGCCGGGGAGAGTCTTGAACAGGATGCTCGGCCGCTCGTCGGTGCAGGTCACCGGGAGGCCCGACTCCCGTGCAGCGGTCCGGGCCATCACCCCCGCGACCAGAACTTCGCGGGGCGAGAGGAGGGCGATCATCCGCTCGACATCGCCCGCATCGAAGACCTCCGGGCCGTGCACCACCATGACCGGGGAGTTCATAGTATACTCCTGGTTTTCTGCGACCATCAGGTTACCGTTACGATGAGTTCCCTGTGGGGATGAAGGGTGTCAGGGCCGTGGCGAGTTTTGCAAGGTTCATCGACTGCAGGACGATCCGGCCCGGGCCGGTCAGCGTGGTCAAAAAGAGCCCTTCGCCCCCGAAGAGGACGGTCTTCACGCCGCCGGCGAGCGCTATGTTGTAGTCGACACCGCTCTCAAACCCGACCAGGAGCCCGGTCTCCACCCTGACCGTCTCTCCGGGTGCAAGCGTCATCTCCATGATATCTCCGCAGCAGTGGAGAAACGCCCGTCCACTGCCGGAGAGCCGCTGGAGGATGAACCCCTCACCGCCGAAGAGGCCCGAGCGGAGGCGCTTTGTGAACGCGACATCGAGGTTGACCCCCTCCTCCGAGCAGAGGAACGCCGTCTTCTGGGCGATGAACTCGCCTTCGGTAAGGTCGAGCGTGAATATCTTTCCCGGGACGTTCCCGGCGAAGGAGACGAACCCCTCCCCACCCCCCGGGGTGAACTCGGTCATGAAGAAGCTCTCGCCGGTCGCAACCCGCTTGAGCCCCCCGAAGAGGCCGCCCCTCATACGGGTGGTCATCTGTATATTCCCGCTCATGTTGACCATGGCGCCGGCCTCAGCGCAGGCTTTCTCGCCGGGAGCGAGGCGGAGCGTCACCATCTGGAGGTTGTCCCCGGTGATCTCATACTGCATACAAGCTATATCTCCCTCCCCCAGGGTATAGGTCTATTCGTCGGAGGGAGGTGCGGGGGCGCCGAACCGGACTATTTTTGAGGTGTTGCCGGTCAGTATACCACGCCGGTTACCAGAAACTGCGTTGACTACAATGGTGTTCTTCGCCCCACCTCCACCCCTCACCCGCCGCAAGTAAGAAAATAGATAGGTCTCCCGGGCGTAAGTATTCAGGTAATGTACGCAAGACGCATGGATCACCTTCCGCCATACCTTTTTGCGCGTATCGATGAGATGAAAGAGGAGAAACTGCGCCAGGGGGTCGACGTCATCGACCTCGGCGTCGGCGACCCCGACCTCCCCACCCCGCCGCATATCGTCGAAGCGCTCTGCACCGCCGCCCGCGACCCGAAGAACCATCATTACCCTTCGTATGCCGGCATGCCCGCCTACCGCGAGGCGGTCGCCGGGTGGTACCAGAGCCGGTTCGGTGTTGACCTCGACCCGAAGAGGGAGGCCCTCGCCCTCATAGGTTCAAAGGAGGGCATAGCCCATATCGCCGAAGCCTTCGTCAACCCCGGCGATGTCGTCCTCGCCGCCGACCCCGGCTACCCGGTATACAAGACCTCCACGTTCTTTGCCGAGGGAGAGGTCCATGAACTTCCCATCCGTGTCGAGAACGATTTCCTCCCGGCACTCGACGATATCCCGACCGATGTCGTGAAACAGGCAAAACTGCTCTTCATCAACTACCCGAACAACCCCACCGCGGCCATCGCCCCGCTCTCGTTCTTCGAGGAGGTCGTCGAGTTTGCGCGTGAGCACGATATCGTCGTCGTCCACGACAACGCCTACTCCGAGATCACCTTCGATGGCTACGTGGCGCCCTCGTTCCTTGAGGCCGACGGCGCCATGGATGTGGGTATCGAGATGCACTCGCTCTCAAAGACCTACAACATGACCGGGTGGCGGATCGGGATGGCCTGCGGGAACCCCGATATCATTGCCGGTCTCGGCCGGGTCAAGACGAACGTCGATTCGGGCGCGTTCAACGCCATCCAGCATGCCGCTATCGCGGCGCTCACCGGCCCCCAGGACTGCGTGCAGGAGGCCTGCTCGATCTACCGGGAGCGGCGGGATGCGCTCGTCGCGGGTCTCACCGATATCGGGTTTGACGTCCGGGTGCCGAAGGCCACATTCTACGTCTGGGTTCCGGTCGACGACTGCATGGCGTTTGCCGCACAGCTCCTCGACCAGGCGGGGATCGTCGCGACCCCCGGCGTGGGCTTCGGTCAGAACGGCGAAGGCTTCGTCCGGTTCGCCATCACCCGATCCATCGAGCGGATCAACGAGGCGGTGGAGCGGATGCGGGGGCTCGACCTGTGATCCTTCCCCCTCACCTCACGGTCAGGGGCGGGCATCTCCAGATCGGTGACCATGATACGGTGGACCTCGCGGAGCGGTTCGGAACCCCGCTCTACGTCACCGATGAGACGCGGATCCGCGAAAACTTCAGGCGCCTCTCCAGCGCCCTCACCGGTTACTACCCGGAGGTCCGGGTGCTCTACGCCGCAAAGGCGAACGGCAACCTCGCGATACTCCGGGTGCTCGCATCGATGGGCGCCGGCGCAGATGTCTTCTCGGCCGGAGAGGTCACGCTCGCCCTCGCGGCCGGGATGTCCCCTGAGTCGCTCCTCTTCAACGGGAGTTCAAAAAGCCCCTCAGACCTCGCCCTCGCCGTCGAGAAGGGCGTCCGGGTCTCGGTAGACTCACTCGATGAGCTCCGGGAGCTCGACCGCGCAGCCGGGGAGGCGGGAACGACCGTCGATATAGCCTTCCGCATCAACCCCGAGATCACCGTTCCCACCCACCCGAAGATCGCGACGGGGCTTGCCACGAGCAAGTTCGGCATACCGGCGGGTGAGATACTGGATGCCTACCGCCACGCGCTCGCCGCAGAACATATCAACCCGGTCGGCATCCACTGCCATATCGGCTCGCAGATCCTCGACGTCGAGCCCTTCGCCCGCGAGGTCGATGTGTTGATCGGTGTCGCCAGCGACCTCATCGACATCGGTGTCGACCTCTCGTTCATCGATATCGGGGGCGGCCTCGGCATCCCCTACCGCCGAGGGATCGATCAGGCCCCTACACCGGAGGACTACGCGGGAGCGGTCATGCCGGTCTTCCTGGCCGGCATCCGCGACCTCGGGATCGCACCTGAGCTCTGGGTCGAGCCCGGCAGGTGGCTCGTCGCCGACTCCACAATCCTCCTCACCCGGGTGAGCTCGGTCAAGGCCGCTCACAAGACGTTTGCAAACGTCGATGCCGGGTTCAACCTCCTCGCCCGTCCGGTGATGTACGACTCCTACCACGAGGTCGTCGCGGCAAACAGGGCGGATGCGCCTCCGGAACGGGAGTACTCCATCGCAGGGCCGATATGCGAGACCGGCGATATACTTGCGGAAGATCGGTTGCTCCCCTATATTGCGGCCGGTGATATACTCGCGGTGCTTGATGCCGGCGCCTACGGGTTTGCCATGTCGTCTCAGTACAACAGCCGTCCCCGGTGCGCCGAAGTCCTCCTCTCGGGCGAGAACGCGGGCCTGATGCGCCGGGCCGAGACGATCGACGACCTGACCGCTACCATGGTCGTCCCGCCCTGGCAGGCGTGAGAGGTAGCGCTTGAAGTTTCATTACCTCCTGGCCGATGACCTCCTTGAGAGGAAGGAGTTTGAGCGCCTGGTCGCGGAGAAGGTGGCGGAGTCGGGCGACCTTCTCGATGAGCGGACGGCGGCGATGCTCGTCGTCAAAGACCTCGGGCGGGCGCATATCAGGATACGCGACCTCCCCGGGGCCTCAAGCCTTGTCTGCTTCTTTGCAAAGGTGCTCTCCGTCGGGGAGCCGAGGGGGTTTGAGCGCCCCGACGGCACGACCGGGCTCGTCGCAAACGTCGTGGTGGGCGATGAGACCGGGAAAGCCCGGCTGACGTTCTGGGATGAGCAGGCGGGGGCTGTCCATGAACTCTCGGCCGGGAGCGTCTTTGAGGTACTCGGCCGGCCGAAGGGCGGGGGGAGAGAGCCCGACGTCACCGCCGTCGCTCTCCAGGAGGCGGCATGCGATATATCCTGCCCGGAGGAGCCGGCGGGTGGAGACCTCATGGTCAGGGTCGTCGCCGTCGAGAGCCCGCGGGCATTCACCCGGCGCGACGGGAGCCCCGGGGTGATGGTCGAGGCGGTGATCGGGAACGAGACGGGCATATTCCGGCTCGTCGCCTGGGAACCGGATATCCTCCTCGGGGTGGAGGCGGGGACGACCGTCACCATCCAGGGTGCAACCCCCCGCGAGAGCGACCGGGGCATCGAGTTCAGCCTCGGCGAAGCGGGATCGGTCTCGCCCTCCGGTGGGGAGGTCACGATCCCGATGGAGACCATCGCCGGCGTGGAGGAGGGAGGGACATACTCGGTCACGGGGAGGGTCCGGAGCATCCAGCCGCCTCACCCGTTTGTCACGCGGAGCGGGAGGCAATCATCGGTCAGGAACCTTGTCATCGCCGACGAGACAGGGGAGATCCCGGTCGTCATATGGGGGGAGAAGGCGGAGGAGCGCCTGATCGTCGGGGACCGGATCGAGGTCTATAACGCAGGCGCCCGCCGGGGGCGCTACGGCGACATCGAACTCCACCTCTCCTGGGGTAGCGCCCTTCTCATCCTCACCGGGGATGAGGAGGAGGTGGAGATCGAAGGGACGGTCATCGCCACCGCGGAGGGCGCCTGCATCGATACCGGCGATGCCTGCTACCTCCTCGCCGGGCCATTGCCCATCGGGTACGAAGTGCGCGCCAGGGGTACGGTGCAGCGAGGCGTGATCAGCATCTCCCATGTAGAGGCCGTATGCCCGGATCAAGAGGATCTCCAGCGCCGTCTGGATCAGTTCATCGGATGACCTGATACCGGCCCCTACACTTTCACCCCGCACTGCAAACGACCATTATCTTCCCTGTCCTACATTCTTAGTGTACAGGCAAGTTAGGATACATAAGAGATCAAGTGAGGAATAAAAGATGACAGAGATTGATCTTGAAGATTTACCAGGCGTCGGACCAGCCACCGCCGATAAGCTCCGTGAAGCCGGTTATGGAACCGTCGAGAGCATTGCGA
>JAAZID010000202.1 GCA_012510295.1 Methanomicrobiales archaeon
CCTGGTGCTCTCGAGCATGGTCACCTACATCCTCCTCACGAGCGATGGGTCGATGCCGTTTCTCCCCGACGACCCGGCCGTCATGGCCCAGATAGAGCCCCTCAGAAACATAGCACCGTTCGAGATCCTGATGGGCCTTGCGGAGCGGATAATGACGATCACCCTCCATATCGCCTGGTCGCTCATGGTGCTCGCCGCCGTCGTCCATGGCAGAAAAGCGCTCCTCGCCCTCGCCGTCATCTGGCACGCCGCCGTGGATGCAGCGGCGGTCTTCCTCGTCCAGACTCAGGGTGTCCTGGTGACCGAGGCGGTGGTGCTTGTCTTTGCGCTTGCCGGCCTTGCGTACATACTCATGCAGTGGCGAAGGCCGGCCTCTTAGGCCTTCCACTCATGCAGGTATCCACGGCGCTCAAGCGGTCTCCCGTCCGCGAGCACCACCGGATCGGGGATCACCTCGCCTATGACGTGCGCCGTAACCCCGGGGACCGGGAGGAGGGCGGGCGGTGCGGTGAAGAGGAGCTCAAAGTCCCCGCCGCCGTAGAGCGCAAGCTCCCGCCCCTCATCCTCCGGGACACCTGCCGGGAGCGGGAGGCGGGCGGTATCGACTGAGAACCCGCAATCGTTCACCGCGAGGAGATCGTAGAGCGAGACTGCAAGACCGTCCGATATATCCATCATCGCCGAGGCCCCGGCACGGCCGAGCGCCTGCCCCTCCCGGATCCGGGGCTGCGGCTCAAGGAGTTCCTTCCTGTGATGGTCATAACCGATGAGCGCCGCCTCCGCCTCCCCGAGCGGTCCGGTGACCGCGATGATATCCCCCGGCTTTGCCCCCCGGCGCTGCACCAGGTGCTCCGGGGCGACGAGCCCGAGCCCCGTGCTCACGAGCGTCAGCTCCCGGTGGGAATCGAGATCCCCGCCCACGAGCTCCGCGCCGAACGCCGTGCAGCAGTCCCGGGCGCCCACCATGATGCCGGCGATGCGCTCCGGCCTATCGAGGCCGACCGCGAGGAGGATCTGCCCCGGCGCCGCCCCCGTGCTCGCTATATCGGAGAGCGTGACCGCCACCGCCATCCAGCCTATCTGCCAGTCGGTCATCCCGGCCGGGAAGTCGGTAGTCTCGTGCAACATATCGGTGCTTGCGACCATGAGCAGATCCCCGCAGGGGATGATGGCGCAGTCGTCCTCGAGCCGTTCCGGGGCGATGATCGTCCCGATCAACCGGTGCAGGCCCCGCTCATCCACCGCGACGCACCTCCTTCTCCCGCTCGCTCCGGTACTCCTTGAAGAGGTACTCGAGCCGTTCGGTATCTTTCTCCCGCCGGTACTCCTTCTGCTCCTCATCCCACTCTGCGATGGCATCATCGAGCGTATCGGTCTTCACCGCCCCGGTCCTGCCCCTGATATCCGGCCTGACAGCATCGGTGGGGAGAAGGGGGAGAGGTGCCTCCCGGGTAACCCTGATCAGGTGGGGGTCGGGGGGTTCCCCGCCGATGACGAGCGCCCGCACACCGATCTCAGCAAGATCCTTCACCACGCCCCGCCCCCAGCCATGGGCACGGGCGACGTAGAGAACATCACCCCTCGCGATCCCGACCTCCTCCTGGAGATTCCGCACCGCCTCCCGGGTGAGGGACTCGAGCACCTTGATCGGGGTGTAGTCCTCGGACTCCTCGATCTCCGCGACGGTCCGCATCCGCTCCAGGCGCTTCTTCAGCCGCCGGCCCCGCCGCCGCTCACCCCGTAGCTGCCGGCGCAGGTTCTCGATCGTCGCATCCTTCGTCGCCAGTTCCGCATCCCGCCGCATCTTTCGCCCGGCCGCGGATCGCTCCCGGCGCAGGGTCTGCCTGAGCCGCTCCATCTCCCGGTCACGTTCCCGGAGGTCGTCCTGCAACTCCTGCACGTAGCCCCGGAGCCTCTTGACCATGCCGTCGAGCGCCACCACCCGCTCGTCCTCCATGGGCCTGGCCGGAGCCACCTCCGCCGGTGCAGCCGGCTTTGAGGGTGCTGGAATGCCCTGCATCTCCGTGAGGACCGTATCGAGCGACTGGCCACGGAGCACCCGCGCCCGCACCTCATCGAGGTCAAACCCGGGCTTTACCC
>JAAZID010000203.1 GCA_012510295.1 Methanomicrobiales archaeon
GCGGGAGATCTCGTGGCGAGATCCCTGGAGGGGCGCAAGCCCAGGAAGGCGAACCCGGATACTGCCCCCCCTCTCTCCCCCGCCCGGGGGCAACAGTCATGATATCCCAAAAAAGCCGGCCCCGATCATATCCTTCGCCGGCGCCATCCCACACACCCGGCCAGAAACTTCTCCACACCCGGGCGTAAGACAACAACCTGGCAAAAAAGATACTACCGCCCCGCCAGGCAACCCGGCAGCGATCAGGAACGATCTTCAGGCAAAGAACGGCTCACGCCGGTCAACAGCTTCCCTGAAGGCGGCCTCCAGCTCCTCACCGTGCTTGCCCCGGATATCGACCAGGTTATCGCTCCGGAGGAGGCAGGGCTTGAGTTTGCCGTCCGACGTCACGCGCAGGCGGTTGCAGAATGCACAGAATTCTGTGTTGTGGAGGGGGCGGACAACCTCGACCTCGGCGCCGTCGAGGCAGTACTTCTTCCGGTGGTGCATCCGGCGGGTGACGATCCGGGTCGCCCGTTCATCCAGCTCCTGCTCGACGCTGTCCACATCCGCGTGAAACTCGCACTCGTTGAACTCCATCAGCTCGATGACCTGCAGGATGAGGTCACGTTTGCCCCTGACAAACGCCATGAAGTCGTCCAGTTCGTCCTCGTTGATACCCTCAAGGAGCACCATGTTGAGCTTGACCGGGGTCAGTCCGACCTCGATCGCCGTATCGATACCGGCGAGGACATCATCGAGACAGTCCTTCCCGGTTATGGATTTGTACCGATCGGGGCGGAGGGTGTCGAGGCTGACGTTGACCCGGGCGAGTCCGGCCTCCTTGAGCGGCGCGGCCATTCTGGCGAGAAACGTCCCGTTCGTCGTCATGGATGACTCGATGCCCGATGGCACGGATCGGACGATGTCGAGGAGACCCCGGCGGAGCAGGGGTTCTCCGCCGGTGAACTTGATGCTCCGTATGCCAAACTTCACACCCACCTGCATCAGTTCGGCAAGATCCTCGACACTCATCTCTTCCTCCGGGTTCACTTCACCCTCGGCGTGGCAGTATATGCACCGCAGGTTGCACCGGGAGGTCAGGCTGATCCGGAGGTTGGTCACTGTCCGATCATAGGGGTCTTTCAGTATCATTGCATCTTCCCTTGAAATTTTTTGCAATTATGTACACCTCAGCACTTCCCTTCCGTGACGCTTTCGCCTGGTACACGCGGACAGAATAGAAATGCTCTCTCACCTCGGCGAGCAACTCCGAAAAAAGCTCACCCTGGAACGATTTTATAACCAGATTGCCGCCGGATTTCAGGATCAGGCACGCGAACGCGAGCGCATCCTCGCCGAGGCCGATCGCCCGGGCCTGATCGTAGCTCTTCAGGCCGGAGAGTTTCGGGGAGGCGTCAGAGACCACAACGCTGACGATACCACCTGCTTCATCGCGTATGCGCTCCTGGATGAGCGGATCGGTAAAGTCGCCGGTGATGGTGGTGACGCCCTCCATGGGCACGATGGGGCTGAGATCCACACCGATGACCCTGCCATCGGTCAGGTCGCGGATCACCTGTAGCCAGCTCCCCGGCGCTGCACCGAGATCGACGACGTTATCGTCGGGCCTTATGATCCCGCCCTGCTTCTGGATCTCAAGCAGTTTATAGGCGGCCCTGGCCCGGTAACCCGTCTTCATCGCCTTTCGATAGACACTGTCTTTTGACCACTGAGATCCCATGTATACCAATTCTCCTCCGCCCGGGGGCCGGCAGACGATCCGTTTATATCAACGTGATCAGATGATCCACGTATACTGTTTGATGCAACCAATCATGAAGGTATATGATTCTGCAGGATCCCGGAATCCGGGACGGGCGAAAGGACAAACGTAAAGCACTATAAGCGAAAGTGAGAATATATACACCAGACGAGAGTTTAATAAGGGGTCAGAATGTTAAAGGCAACGATTGATGCAGATATATTCCGGGAATCCATCGACGCGATCTTCGCACTGGTGACTGAATGCCGCCTGCACACGGCGGAGGACCACATCCGGACGCGTGCTGTCGATACCGCAAATGTGGCTATGATCTCCCTGGATCTCCAGAGCACGGCATTCAACTCATTCTCGGCTACCGCCGGAGAGGCCGGTCTGGATATCGCAAAGATGAAGAATATTCTCGGGATGATGGGAAAGGGCGATGCGCTGGCTCTCAACCTGCTCGACGAGGACCGGAAACTGGAGCTCAACTTCGGGGGCTACCGCTACTCGATCACGCTTCTTGATGTCAACACCATCCGGAAGGATCCAAACCCCCCGGCGATCGACCTCCCCGGCAAGGCGGTCATACGTGGGGATGCGCTGAACAACGCCATCAAAGCGGCCGCCGTCATATCTGACAAGATCGCTCTCGGGATCGATCCCGGGGCCATGACGTTCTACATGGAGGCTGAGGGGGATACCGATCACATCAAGCTCGCGCTCGGCGAGGACGAGCTCATCGCACTCAGCCCCGTGCAGGCCCGCTCTCTCTTCTCGCTCGACTACCTGAAGGACATGGGCCGGGTCATGGCACGCGCGGAGGAGGTCGAGGTGCACCTGGGTATCGATCACCCGGTCCGGTTTACCTTTGACATTGCGGATGGCAACGGTCACGTCGAGTACCTCCTCGCTCCTCGGATTGAGGCCGATTGATGGAAATTGACCGGAAAGAACTCATTAAATATCCGTTTTTAAAAGAATCTCAGCAGCTTGCCCGCCGGCACGTCGAGTCGCTCGAGGAGTTCCTCGATAGCGCCCCCGGGGCTCTGGCGCTAGAGCGGGCGCGGGATCGGGTCATCGCGGCACTCTTGCCGAAGAGGGAGTTTTCGGAGGAGAACACGCAGAACCTCAAGCCCGAGTACGAGATAGCGAGCTACGCGCTCGCCCGGGTGCTCGTCTCCTGTAGCTGCAACCGCTCCCTCATCGACAGGCTCGCGCGTTACGAGGCGGAGCGCGCATCGTTCTACCTGGAGGTCGAGGATCCGGATATACGGGAGTTCGTCGCCTGGAGTATCGGCATCAGCACCGATGCCGCCACCATGCCGGTCACCGGGTACGTCGAGCTGGTGCCGCACCTGCGTGACCTGCGATGGCGCCTCGTCAACAGGGTTGTGCGCCAGGGCGTTGTGCACCTCGCACCGGGCGAGATCGATGAATTGATCCGGGAGCGGATCCGGGTTATCCTCGTCGACCAGATGCCGCTCCGTGTCCCGGCGGCGATCTGCGAGCGCCTTGAGCCGGCCACGAAGGAGATCGCCGCCGCCTACCAGCAGCAGATCCTTGAGCAGTTCGGCGAGGTCCAGGAGGAGGCGTTCCCGCCCTGCATCAGCGCCCTCATCCAGGCGATCACCACCGGCGCAAACCTGACGCATATGGGCCGGTTCGCCGCGACGTCCTTCCTCCACACGATAGGGATGAGCATCATAGAGATCGCGGATATATTCGCGCAGGCGCCCGACTTCGACCCGGATAAGACCATGTACCAGGTGGAGCACATCACCGGCGGGGGCGGCACCGAGTACACCCCGCCGGCGTGCCCCACGATGCGCACGTTCGGCCTCTGTGTCAACCAGAACAAGGACTGCGAGCGGGTCAACCATCCCCTGAGCTACTACCGCTTCAAGAAGACTGCGCGGAAGAAGTAGGGATGCCGGGGGTCTCCGGGTGATGAACTCCTGTGCCGGCGGGGATTCTTTCTGAAAATTTGGGATTATTCAGGCGGCCGCCCTGTCGATCATGTAGCCGGCTGTGCTGAGTGTGGCGATGAATGCGACCAGCGCTATGACGTACGCTAACCCCTCTAACCCCACCATCTGTGCGGGGAGCAACACCAGCAGGGCGATAAACAGTATCAGGCATCCGAGAGCCGCGAGCACCTCAAGAACCCGTGGATTCATGTATACAGGTGGGGCATGGGCCGGTATATCTCTATCCATCGGCGGCCGGCGGGTGCGACCCGGGGCGGATCTTCGTGCGGGGGTGTCGTGCGTGATCGGGGAGTGCGGGCCGGGCCTGTGCCGGCACGGATCGCTCGCAAAAGCGCCCGGGCCGGCCGTATCGGGCTCGTGCTGCCTGTGGCTGGAGTTCTTCTTTAGGCGGGGCCCGGATGGCCCGTCCACCCGCGAGGGGCCGCACCCCGGGCACGCCTCCGGGCGCCGGGTTTATATATCGGGCCGGGGAGGATCCCCCCTTTCCCGGGAGGGCGCATAAGAACTCGAATATTTTCCACCGATCTTATATTATGTGAAGGAATCTTTCACAGAAACGCAGGTGAGTATATAAAACTACTCTGGAACTGAACGCTGCGATAGCATTAAATGTAATGAAAATGATGATATCATGTTTCCTCAGGGCTCGCAGGGGCCTCTGAGAACGTGAGGTTTATGAACATGATTAAACTCAGAGAAAATGAAGAAGCAGTATCACCGGTGATCGGGGTTATCCTCATGGTCGCGATCACGGTGATCCTGGCCGCGGTGATCGCGGCGTTTGTGTTTGGTATGGGATCGGGTGTCGAGACTCAGAAACAGATTGCAATTAACGCAAAGCAGATTGCGGGCAGTGAGCTCCAGGTAACAGTTCAGGGCGGAACGGATTTGTCGAGTTTAAAGTATTTGAGAGTAAATATTGACGATACGTCTTATTATGCATATGTCGAAGGCAGCGAAAGGAAATTTAGTAGCACCGCCACAGCCC
>JAAZID010000204.1 GCA_012510295.1 Methanomicrobiales archaeon
AAGATCTTTTCATAATATCCACAAGATAAAATTCAGCGGCTGCCGGTATCCTCAGGTTAGAGCGATGCAGCACAGCATGTCGGCCGGAAGACCCGACTGAGCCCATAGCCATCCATCAACGTCTCGAATTTCCCGTATATCCTGCCCCCTGGCCGGGTATCCTCCGCCGCCGGTGCCCGCTGGCAGAGGAGGGACTCTTCGGGAGCACCCCCGGCCACGCCAGGGGCGTCTCTCCCTATCCGGCTGCCCACTGTTTCTTCTGCCGGCGGCGCTATGATACCCATCACAATTCCGGCAGAGTAAAATTCCTCACCTGCAAACCCATGTACACGAGGATTGCAGCAATGCTTGACATGGAGGATTTTCTTTTCATCCAGGAACTCTACAATCAGGGGGTGACCATCAGCCAGATCGCCCGCGAAACAGGGTTTGATCGAAAGACCATACGCAAATACGTTCTCTCCGGGGAGCCGCCCACGGCGAGACCGAGAGTCAGGGGACCGGGCAAACTCGATGACTACAAGGAGTACATCCGGGATCGCATATCCGGCCACCCGCCAACCATTGCCTGCATTTACCGGGAGATTCAGGAGCAGGGGTTCACCGGGAAGTACACGATCGTCAGAGACTATATCCGGCGGATCCAGTCAGAAATGAGCGTATCGGCGGATCCCTCGCATGAGGCCGGCCCCGGGAGAGACCGTGGGCACCCGGACGCGGATCAGTGACGAAGAAGACTCGCCTGCTTCAGCGTAGTCCTTGAGCATTCGCGGATCCGCTATACGTCCCCCGGCACCCGATCCCTGATCCGGCACCGCCTGAGCGCCCCCGGGCATCCCGGCAGCCGCACCGGATCAGGGACCGGGTGCGAATATACGATTAACCCCAATCCCGGGGCCTCTTGCGGGGTTCCGCCCCGATCCACTCAGGCTGACGGATCACACTCAGAAGGTTGTAAACCCCGGCCGGCATATCCTCCGCGAAGAAGCCGCACGGATATCAGACGCGATCGATCCGACCGGCTGCCGGGAGATCACCGCCTCTGCATATCCTCTGGCAGGTAGTCAAAGTATGCTCCAAGAGAGGTTGACTGGTGGAAATCCGCCGGGGCGGCGGAGGCATGGATCTGCCTGACGTAGAGTCTCTGTCGTATGGCCTTCTCGATGCTCCACACCCTCCCGGCAAGCACAAAAGGCCTCATCTCCCGGACGATCTTTGCCGGCAGCACGATCTCCCCGATCTCGCGGTTCCTGGTACTATCGATGACCAGAACACCGATCGAGTCGGCGATGTTGGAGTGAACCTTCCCGCGCTCACCGAGATTCATGACCCCCTCTGAGGCGTAGAGCCGATCTACCTTCTGGATGATGTGATCGTTCTCGCGGAGATGGTCTATGATGCGCCCGACCTGCGATTGGTGCGGGCAGAATCCCTCAAAGATCGCCATGAGGTCGGCAAGCGGTACCCCTGACGGATTTGCATAGAGGATCGAGAAGATCTGCTGCACCACCACCGAGGGATCCTCGCGGTAAACTTTCTCGTCGAGGAGGTTATGCCGGGCTGCTGCGACGAGATCCTCGAAGATCTCCCGGTTGTCATCATAAAGAGCAAACATCCGGATCTCGCCAGTCCGCCTCCCCGCACGCCCTATCCTCTGTATGAACGAGGATGTATCATGGGGTGGGTCCGCGAGAACCACGCCGTCGACATCCCCTATATCGATGCCGATCTCAAGCGTCATGGTCGATACACAGACCGCCCGCCTGGCGGA
>JAAZID010000205.1 GCA_012510295.1 Methanomicrobiales archaeon
GACCGAGGTAGCCCACCAGCGTAGCAAGCATTGGATCGATGAAGTGAAACGCCACAACAAGCACGAACGCCGCAAAAACAGCGAAGGCGACCTCTCGCCCCGTCGGCCTGACGAGCCCGAGGCGTTCCAGGACTTCGGGAAATGTCCGCCGCACGCATGCCCCGGCGATGAGGAACGATGCTATGAGCGTCCAGAAGAGGCCATAGGCGTTTATCCTGACCGTGTCGGCGAAGATATCCCCTGACTCGGTCAGGAGTTTGATGAACGGCTCCGAGAGGTAGGGCGGAACCCCCACAACCAGGAGCGGCACCGGCGGGATCAGGATCAGGGCGAGGACGGTCACGAGCGCAACCCCCTGGACGAACGAGCCGGGGTCAATCGGGAGGTAACGGGAGAGCCAGACCCGGAGCCGGCGGGAAAGTCCGATGAGGCTTGCGGCTGCCGCCCCGAGGGTGCCGAGGAGGAGGAGCGCCATATCGAGATCGAATTCCCCGGTATCAAGCACCTCAGCGGGCAGGATCGAGAGAACCCCAAAGCCGGCCGCTACAGCCGCAATCCCTCCGATGAGGAGAAAGAGCCACACTATGGTGACCCACCGGAGCACCCCGCCCCGCCCTTCCGCGATATAGGAGAGCATGGCGAGGATGACAAAGGGCGTCACATCGAGTGCGGCAGTGAGGAACGCCGCCACCTCTCCCTCAAAGAGCCCGGAGACCACGAGCGCGAAGATGAGCCCGAAAAAGATGAACATCAGTTCGGGGGTATACCGACGAACAAATTCTAGCGGCATGGTATCAGGTGTTTCACAGTTTAGAAGAGGACAGACTGCGCGAAAAACTTACCGCCACCCAAGCCTCTTGATGAGGAGATACTCAAACACCCCGATAACCCCAAGCACCCCCGCCTGGAGCAGGAAGATCACCGTGAGCGGATGGTGACCGAGGAGTGCCGCCCCTGCAAACGGCCCGGCTGTGAGCCCGATGGAGTAGAAGGTGTTGTACATGCCATAGGCCACCCCCTGTGAGCCCTGGTCACGATAGATGCTGGCCATTATCGGCATCACCGGCACCAGGGCCGAGCTCAGCGTGATACCGAGTGTGAGGATGGCGGCGGCGACCAGCGGTAACGTCGGGGCCTGCATGGCAGCAAATATCGCGACCCCTGAGAAGAGGATTCCGCCGCCGATGAGGTAGCGGCTTCCCCCATAGCGGTCGTATATGCGCCCGGCCGCCGGCTGGGCGACTGCGGCGGCGATCGCCAGCACAGCGAAGACGAGGCCGATCGTCGCCGGGGATGCAGAGAAGACAGTGTGCAGGTAGACCGGCAGGTAAGGATCCAGGACGCCATACGTCCCCGAGACCGCGATCGCTGTTACCGCACATGCGACGAGTGGGAGGAGGTGGCGCCGGGGAAGCATCCCGGTCCGTTCCCGATCCCCCTCCCGCCTGCAGGAAGGCACCGGGATGGCGAGGACGAGCACCCCGACGGTGGCCACAACCACCGCCGGGACGAGGAAAGTCGCGACATAGCCCAGGTACTCGAAGAGCAACCCCCCGACGACCGGACCGAGGACTGTCCCGAGCGCGACCGCGGAGAGCGCGATGCCCATCCTCTCCCCGAGCCTGGAGGGGTCGGTGGTATCTGCGAGGAGCGCAAGCCCCGCCGACCAGGTGGCCGCGGCTGACACCCCCTGGACCAGCCGGGCGGCGAAGAGGTGTGTGATCGTGGTCGAGAACCCGAAGAGGGCCGTCGCCCCGGCAAGGAGGAAC
>JAAZID010000206.1 GCA_012510295.1 Methanomicrobiales archaeon
ACAGATGTAAGCGGGAACATCCCTGATAACGATGACTGCATCCCCGACCCGTGCGATAAACTCTGTCGTTCCTTCCTGCAGGGTTCCCTTACAAAATGTACATCTCTCTGGAATCATTTCTTTCTCCTTGTCCGCACATCAGTCCAGTATTCATCGTCCGGCATGTAGGCAGTGATGACCCGGAGATGGTCATCACAGATCCCGAGTACTACATGATATGCATGATTACGTATAAAACCGAGCATGAGCAACGAAGGACAGGGTTCGTCATCAGGGTATGACTCGATGATCTCTCCGCTTCTGATCGCAGAGAGGAGGAGCATCAGTGGAAATGTTCCTCTCAAACATCCGGATCCGGGCATGATGTGATATAATTATCAAATCCCGTTCTATTCGCCCGATGATCTCGTCCCGGCTACGATCCATACCCTTCCCTCGTATGTGGATCAGTTCTACCTCCGGCACGTAAAGCGTTTCCAGCTGAACAGGGCACCGGGGAACACTTCAGTGGCCGGTAGCTACTGTACAGAGATTTCCCTTTACTATCCACCCTCCTGAGCGGAGACCTCCCGGTAGAAGAACCCCGCCCGGGCCTCGCCAGGATACGTCATACCCGGCTCACCGCACCCCCTCCCGGCCATTGCGCTCCCGCACCAGCCGTGTATAACACCCCTCGCCGGAACACAGAAGACCATCCGGTAGAACAATCACAAAAAAAATCGCGGGAAAGGAAAAACTCACCCGATATAATTCAATTCTTCCCGGGCCTTGGCCTCCTCGGCCTCCCGGATCGTCTCGATCGCCTGCTCCATATCCTCCGCCCGCTCCTGCAGGAAGGTATGGTCGACCTCGATCCCGAGCAGGCTGGAGAGAACCCCAAGGAGACTATCGGCGCTCCGGGGATCGACGATGTATCCGCTCGTCTCGCCCATCAGGCATATCCCCTCGATCCCCCGCACCTCGCCGAGACCGAGCAGGAGCCCCGACGCCCCCACGATCGCCCCGCCCGTCCCGACGTTCTCAAACGACCCCCCGGCCGCCTCCACCTCAGGCCGGAGATGCTCCATATTGACCGCCGATAAAATCCTCGGATCCTCGACCAGGTGGCCGACACCGTAGCCCCCGAGGGCGTATATCCGCTGGACACCGAGCTCCTCGGCGATATCCAGGTAACTCTCCGCCAGGATGTAGTGCCCCTCAGGCGACGTGCTCTGGAAATCTCCCACGAGGAAGAGGATCGCCTTCCCGTCCTTCTCGCAACGGTATATCTCGTTGCAGACGAGCCGGGCGATGCCTTCTCCGTCAATAACCACCTGTGGTGGGAAATGAAGCGAGTATATCTCCGCTACCAGTTCCCCGCCGAGCTCATCGATGAGGTGGTCGGCGACCAGCTTCCCCACGTGCCCGATGCCCGGCAACCCCTCGATCAGGATCGGGGCATCGATACCATCTTCCTGGAAAAAAACTATGCTGACGTTGTCCATCTCCGTACCACCCTCCGGTAGCATCCGTATCTATCCTCCGGTGAAAAACGTGCCGGATGGGCCGGCCGCGTCGACCGGCCACAGACCGGGCATATCGAAGAGAGCGTGTATCGCCGGTCATGCGGACAGAGGCGTATGCGGTTACTCATATTCGCTTATCCGGCCCTCTGTCTCCGGATAAACCGACCTGTCCCGCCCGCCCGCTCGACCACGCCGACGGCCGCATTCGCCGCCTTCTCGATCGCCTTCTCGGCCGTCTTATAATCAGGCGCCGTCACTTTTATCCGGTATCTCGGAGCCCCGACGTATATCAGGTCGATCTCGACGTTCTCGATCTTCGGTTGCGCGCTCCGGAGCGCGCGGCGGATCACGTTGACCCCGTCTGGCCGGGGCGATACCATCTCAAGGTGCCCCGTGATCGTCACCCGGGGAACCTTCACGTTATCGTTTGCGATCGCGATGAGCGACTCCCTGACCGGTTCATCGAGCTTCAACCGATCCGCCGCCTCGCCGCCGGTCGTGACGATCTCCTCAAACACCTGGTAGAGGAGGGCGTATTCATGGTATATAGCCTCCTCGATAACCTCCCGGTCCACTCCCGACGCTTCGGCGGCAAACCCGATCCACTTGGAAGCTTTCTGCTCGTTCTTCCACTCGTGGATCTTCTCGCGCCGCTGGTGCTCGTTTACATCCTTCAGCGAGAGATCGATGTGGCCACGGCCCGGGTCGACACTCAGGACTTTGCAGACGACCTTCTGCCCTTCGCGTATGTAGTCCCGGATATACTTAATCCAGCCCCGTGCTATCTCAGATATCGGTATGAGCCCTCTCCGCTCGCCATACTCATCCAGGGTCACGAACGCCGCAAAATCCTTGACGTCCGCGACCGTGCAGACAACGAGTTCTCCCTCTTCGGGCCACACTCTCTCATGCATCAATAATCACTCAAGTACTGAGAGGATCTCAGCCTTTATATCAGCTTTCCCGCCACGGGGCTCTGCGAGGAGCCGTCCACAGACACTGCATTCAACAACGGTGCTCGCTTTCTCAAAGATAACCTGTTCGTTCTCGCAATCGGGGCACTTCACCTTCAGAAAAGCGCTCCTGTTCTCTCTATTCAATCGGACCACTGTACCTCACTCCACCAGTTCAAATTTCCCGGCCCGGAATCCCGGCCGGAGGTGTGACTTCCCGCAGACCGTGCAGCGGTACTTCACGTTAATCTTCTTCGTCGGCTTATCGCCGCCGGGCACCTTGCTGAACTTGCCCATGTTGCCCACAGTACTCCTGCGGGCCTTCTGACGATCGATCCAGTTGAAGTGGCGTACCCGTCCCCTCTTCACCCGCACGACCTCATGAACCTGGTGATTCCTGCAGAATGGGCAGTACGTCCTGAATTTTGATGGCATCTTCATAATAATAGCCTCTATCCAAGTACCTATATTACTTGTTAAGCCTGATACTTAAGGCTATGCCGCGCTCGCAGAGCACGTCTGCATTGCTTTCCGGCAGGGTGACGATATCCCCGCGCTCAACCGCGTAGGTTCTTCCGTCAACCCCCATGAACGGCTCTATACCGGACTTGATGTGCACGAGGGCGTACGGCGACGTGACGGGGGTGGCGACCACCTCCGGCCCGGCATCGATCGCCTCGTCGATCGAATCCATATCCGTCGCCCTGATCCCGAGGGGATCCTCCTCCCCGTGGACGAGCGTCGCCCGGCACCCATCGATCGCATCGATGATCTGCGCATACATCGCCCGCTCCGCCGGGAGCATCTTCCGGGCCTCCTCCTTATCGAAGTACTGTCCCTCGACCTGCTGGAACGCGAGATCGAGGATCTGCCGGGTCCGGAGCGAGAAGATCTCCTGCACGGTATCGGTGACGCTCCCGATCTCCTCGATGACGAGGCTCCCCGCCCGGCTATCGAGCGGGTTTTCAAGACCGTAGTAATCGACCTTGAGTCTCTCGATGTAGTCCCGGGCATTCTCGTAGAGAGCCGGCTCGATGTAGGAGAGCCTGCCCGTGTGGTGCATATCGAGCAGCGTCTGGCGCAGTTTTTCCAGGAAGTCCCCGGCCACCTACACCCCTCCTGCGATCTCTGCTATGTTACGACAGCAGAGGAAGACCGCGAGCGCCTCGGGCACGTTCGCCGGCCCCGCCTTGAGCGTGTAGGTACTCCCGAGCAGGGATGTGGTGAAGTTCATCTTCATGTCAACCCGGACCTCCCGCTCACCGAAGACCACCGCGTCGATGAGCGGGTCGAAGTCAGCGAGATCCCGGATATCAAGCGGCACCACCCGCATACCGCTACCGCCGTGGAGCGACCCCGGTGTGCGGATAAGGCGCTTGATATCCGTCGTGACCGGCTCATCGGCACGCGCCCCCGCATCCCGGACCCGGCTCGCAAACCCGGGTGAGTCCATGATCGCCCGGGCGACCCGGTTCTGCAGGAGAGAGGAAGGACTCCCTCTGCGAATACGCTCAAGATTCCCGAAGAACTCCTGGCCCGCCTTCTTACCGATCCCACCGAGCTCCCCGATATACATCCCCGCCTCCTCCGCCTCAAGGCCTGCCAGCCACGTGAGGTGATCGCGGAGGACGCCCGTGTACCGCCGCCGCCACGCGGTCGAGGGAGCGCGAGGGGCGAGCATAACCTCCGGGTCGATCCCGATCCCGCATACGTAGTCGACGATCTCACGGCGTTCCGGACCCCCCCAGCCCCGGACGGCGATATCGGTCACGTGGATGTGGTAGCCGCGACCCCCCGAGAACGCGACCCGGATGTGGTTCTTCGAAAACCCCAGTTCATCGATGAGCATCCGGACCAGCTTCACGGTCTCCTCCCGGACCCGCGCAAGCATCAGTGCGTAGGGACCGCGGACGATCTGGTCGGCGTCGAGGTCGAAGATCAGATCCGCGCCGGCCCAGTGCTTCTCGGCCATCGTCGACGCCGCCGGCGTCTGGTAGTAGGCGGTCGAGTAGTAGACGTGGGCGGGGACCAGGCTTTTGACGTAAGCGGTGAGTTCTTGCGGGTCAATAAACGCCATATGCCGCCTCATCCTGATATCGGTTGAAGCGTCAAAGAAGACAAAACCCCATTCGCGTTGCTCAAGGGAGGACGGAGGGATGAGGTTCTGCCTCCGGTAGTACTCCATGAACCTCTGCTTCACAAACTCAAGCGTCGCGGGTTTCATAGAATCGTCTTGATCATGTATGGGCCCGCTCGCTCATATCCCTGTTTCCTGTAGTAGGGGCGCACCCCGATACCGCTCATCACCGCAAGCCGCGCAAAGCCCTGGCCACGAGCCTCCTCCTCGGCGCGGGAGAGGAGTTGTGCGCCGAAACTGCGGTGCTGCCACTCATCCCCCTCCGCGGGGGTGCTGAGGGGGACCGCGCTCCCGTAGACATGGAGCTCGCGCAGGAGCGCCGCACCCTCGAGCTCGGCGCGGAAGATCCGGTGCGGGAGGCGGAGACGCGCAAACCCGACAAGGGCGTCCTCCGAACCCGCCTGGATGAACCGCTCTTCGCCGCCGCACGACTCGTAGACGTGCGTCGAGACCGCGACTTCCTCGGGCTCAGGCGCCCGGCCGACCTCCCGGCACCTGATGCACCGGCACCGGAGTCCCTGCTCGTGGAGACGGTTCCCCGCAAGCTGCCGGAAGTTGCTGTGCCGGGAGCCGGCGACGATCAGCTTCGCCGGTATGTCGCGCTGGATGCGCTGGAGGCGGACGTACTCCGGGAGGAGGGATTTCGCGTAGGCGACGAGGTCGATCAGCTCACCCTCAGAGTAGGGGTGGTATTCGCCCCGCTCCCAGAG
>JAAZID010000207.1 GCA_012510295.1 Methanomicrobiales archaeon
CTGGGGGTGGGGGCCGGGGAGGGGAACTCCCCTCCCCGCCGATAAAAACCATATTGGCCCTCCTAAAAGGCTCCCGCGCAGGATCGGGGGTTCTCGTGACGAGAGCCCGGGAGGGGCGCAAACCCGGGGAGACGACCCCATACACTGCTCACCCTCACCCAACGCCGGCCACACAACCCCAGAAGAGCCGGCAGACCTCCACACCCCCCCGGGAAGGGCATGCCCGAGAGACAAAACCCCGGACCAAAATCCGCATTATTATTCAATCTCCCCCCCATAGTTACCCCCGAGGACTGACAAATGAAACCAGAAACAGAGAGACTGATCGACGAGTTCCTCACCCATGCCGACGACCTGGGCGACGAGATCGTGGATGACGTAAAAGAGATGCTCGGCGTTGTACCGTTCATATTTACCATACTCCGGGACCGACCGGAGATCTTCGCGCTCTCAACCATCGCGGACTACCGGACATCCCGCCCCGAATCCCTCGACGTAAAGACCGCCGAGCTGATCGCCATCGCCTCGGCCGCCGCGGCCGGCGCGGACAGCTGCCTGAAGGTCCATATCGGGGCCGCCCTGAAGGAAGGCGCCTCCCGCGACGAGATCCTCGACACCCTCCTCATCGCGGCCATGATCGGGAAGACCCGGGTCCTCGCCTCCTCCCTGCGCCAGTTCCGGGACGTCTGCGGGATGGAGTAGGCCGCGCTCATCGGCCCCGGGGCGGGTCCGGCCGGCCATAACCCGGCCCCGGGTATGTATGTTTTATCTGCTATTTTGCTCAAAACTCCCTACAATGAGCCAGACAAAGGCGGCCCTCCGCCAGCAGGCAAAGGAAACACGATCCCTCATCCCCCCGTCCCAGGTATCCATACTCAGCAGGATCATCGGAAGAAGACTCCTCGACCTCGTGAACGGTTTTGAGACCATCATGGTGTATGCCTCAAAGATCCCGGAGGTCGAGACAAAAGAGATCATCCAGGACTTAAACCGGCGGGGCGTGCGGGTCGTCGTCCCCATCATCGAGCGGGAGACCTGCAGCCTCCGCCTCTCGTACCTGCCCGACCCCTCTCTCCTCGTCCCGAGCACATTCAGCGTGCCCGAACCCCTGGGAAACGAGCTCCCGGCCCGCCCCGAAGACGTCCAGGTGGTCATCATACCGATGCTCGCATTCGATCGAGGAGGAAACCGCCTCGGTTACGGCGCCGGCTACTACGACCGCTTTCTCTGCCGGCATCCCCACCCGATCAAGATAGGCATTGCCTTTTCCTGCCAGCAAGCGGAGAGCATCCCCGCCGATAAGAACGATGTGAAGATGGATTACATCATCACCGAAAAAGGAGTTATCCGATGCAACGGGAAGGGCGTTTGACCAAAAGTATTATATAATAAATCACACTTACCATAAGTAAGTGTAAGACAGGAGGAGACCGTTCACATGGCTAATACCGATTATATTGAGGTTACAATCAAGGAGGCGGCCCACGAGGACGCCGGACGCGGGATCGCCAGGCTGAGCATCGATGCCATGAAGGCGCTCGACCTCGTCAGCGGTGATGTCGTCGAGATCACCGGGCGCCAGAAAGCGGCAACGCTCGTCTGGCCCGGGTTCCCGCAGGACACCGGCAAGGCGATCCTCCGGATCGACGGCAGCACCCGGAGCAACGTCGGGTCCGGGATCGATGATAAGGTCCAGATCAGGAAGACCGAGGCCGGATACGCAAAGAAAGTGACCATCCAGCCGACCCAGCCCATCCGCCTGGTCGGCGGGGAGCAGTACCTGGGAAGAGTTCTCCGCGGCCGTCCGGTCACCGAGGGGCAGCACATCCGGGTAAGCATCCTCGGAAACCCGCTCACATTCGTCATCACACGGGTCGCCCCGAGGGGCATCGCCATCGTCACCGACAGCACCGAGATCGAGCTGAAAGAGACCCCGTATGAACCCGAGAAGGGGCGGCGGGAGACAGCGACCGACGTCCACTATGAGGATATCGGCGGCCTCGACCGCGAACTCCAGCTCGTCCGTGAGATGATCGAACTCCCACTCCGCCACCCCGAGC
>JAAZID010000208.1 GCA_012510295.1 Methanomicrobiales archaeon
CTGCTACCTCGACCCCGATACCTACGTCACCCGGGGATCGTTTGATGCGGCACTGTATGCTGCCGGGGCTACCTGGCAGGCGGTGGATCAGGCGCTCGACGGTGAGAGCTCATTTGCCCTGGTGCGTCCGCCCGGGCACCATGCCACACCCGACCGGGCCATGGGGTTCTGCCTCTTCAACAACATCGCCGTCGCTACAGCCCGGGCGCTCCGCGAAGTCGACCGGATCGCCATCGTGGACTGGGATCTGCACCACGGTAACGGAACACAGGCCGCCTTCTATACCTCTGACCGGGTACTCTACTGCTCGGTCCACCAGATGGGAATCTTCCCGGGGAGTGGCTGGCCGGAGGAGCAGGGATCAGGCCCGGGCGTCGGGTATACCCTCAACACGCCTCTTGAGTCGGGTTCGACCGGCGCCGACTACGCTCTGGTCTTTCAGCGGATCTTTATCCCTGCGATCCGGCGGTTCGAGCCTGATCTCATCGTGGTCTCGGCGGGACAGGACGCGGCGTTCGACGACCCGCTCGGTTCGATGCTTCTTTATCCCGATGACTTCGGAGCCCTGACCGGGATGCTCCTCGATGCGCGGCCGGGGGCTCTTGCCCTCACGCTTGAGGGAGGCTACGGCAGGTCGCACGCCGCAGCCATACGATCGATCTTTGCCGCCCTCAATGGATCACGCTTCACGCCCCGGGACGGCGAGGCGAAGGCGAGCACCCGGCTGCTCGTGGAGGCGTATACCGCCATAACCGGGTACGCCGTTCGCGCCTGATGAGCTCCTGACCCAATAGCAGTTCTTCTCGGATCCACAAGTATATATATGTCCTTCAATGTACTCCTTTGTACAACGATGACTAAACTATTACAGGCGGCCCCTCTGTGCATTCGCAGGAGTCGGGGAGCCTGTCAGGGTTCATCGGTGTTGATACCATGAAATCAAGAGACATCGCAGTTGTAGGCATACTCCTTGCCGCAGGAGCCATCGTCAGGTACATGTCCCTCCTGATCCCCGGCCCCATCGTATCGAACCTCGTGATCGCCTTCTACAGCCTCGCCATTATTCTCGTCGCGCCCACACTCCGGGAGGCACTCGGGATCGGTGTCGTTGCGGGCGTCATCTGCGCCCTCATCAGCCACTCGATCTTCCCACCCGCAAACCTCATCAGCGAACCCCTGGGCGCGATCGCCTGCCTGGGGGTCTACCGGATGCTGAGGGGGCGGGTTCCTCTCGCCCCGGCAGTGACGACGCTCCTCGCCACCATAACAAGCGGATCTGTCTTTGTCTTTACTGCACTTATCGCGGTGGCTCCAACGGTCCTCGGCAGCTTTGGGACCGCCAGCGCGTACCTCGCGGTGACCGTCCCGATCGTCCTCATCACGGCGGTGGTCAACGCTGCTGTTGCACAGGCACTCATAGCGCCTGCGTCGCGCGCGCTCTCACAGGGCAGGAATCTAACCGATGGCGCCTGAAGCTGTCCTCTCCTTAAAAGGGGTCTCCTACACCTACCCGGGGTCAGAATTCCCCGCGCTCAGCCAGATCGACCTCAACATCAGAAGAGGTGAGATCGTCCTCGTCACCGGTCCTGCCGGGGCGGGAAAAACGACTCTCTGCCTTGCGGCATCCGGGATCCTCTATCATGATTATGGAGGCACGCTCAAGGGCAGTATAGCTATCCTCGGAAAGGATATCCGGGACTATCCCGGCATGGCCGGGATCGGGAGAGAGGTAGGGGTGGTCTTTGACGACGCTGAAGCCCAGCTCATCTTCTCAACCGTCGAGGAGGAGGTGGCTTCCGGCCTTGAGAACCTCGGTCTCTCCCGCGATGAGATGTACAGGAGGTTTCATACCGTGATGGAGGCGACCGGGATCAGCGATCTCGCTGATCGGGCACCGCATACCCTCTCCGGCGGGCAGAAACAGAGGGTCGCTATTGCCGCAACCCTCGCCCTCGGCACCGGCATCCTCATCCTCGACGAGCCGACTGCTGAACTGGATGCGGCAGCCACCGCTACGATAACCGATCTTCTCCTGCGACTCTCTGAGGAAGGGGTGACTGTGCTCATCGTCGAACAGAAACTCAACGATCTTGCCAGGATTGCAGGGCGGACTATCCTGATCGAGGGGGGTGCCGTTGTGAAAAAAAGGATCACAAAAACAGTCCTGGGGCGTCCGGGGGACTCTTTCCGGCCCCCTGTTCCCTCGCAGGAGAGCGTGACAACACCCATCATATCGATCAGGGGGCTCACCCACCACTACGAGGGTGTGGCGGCACTCAAGGGCGTTGATCTCGAGATCACCTCCGGCGAGATCGTGGCCATAATCGGGGAAAACGGGTCCGGGAAGACGACGCTCATCAAGCACCTCAACGGATTGCTCCGCCCGACAGAAGGCAGCGTCCTCGTCGATGGTCTCGATGCTACGAGCGCCCCGACGGCGGAACTCGCACGTCATGTTGGCCTTGTCTTTCAGAACCCCGATACGATGCTGTTTGCCGAGACTGTCGGGGATGAGGTGGCGTTTGGTCTAGAAAATATCGATCCCGGCCGCCTCTGCGCCGAAAAGGTCGATGCGGCCCTTCAAGAGGTTGGCCTCCTCCACCGGAAGGCAGTCTATCCGCGCGCTCTTTCGCGGGGTGAGCGGCAACGCCTGGCTGTGGCCTGCGTCATCGCCATGAAGCCACGGGTGATCGCCCTTGATGAACCCACGACCGGGCTTGATGCGCAGGAATCGGCAGAGATCATGGAGACCCTCGGTCGCCTGCGGCGGGATGGTCATACGATCATTATGGTGTCGCACGATATGCACCTGGTCGAGGACTGCGCGGACCGGATCGTGGAGATGAAAGATGGACGAATTGTACCTGGCAAAAGAACCCCTGAGGAGGGACCATGCCCGAGATCATGCAGTATGTCACCCGGGAGGGCATCTTTCACCGCCTCCACCCGCTCACCAAACTGATCTTTGTCATCGTCGTTGTGATCCTCGCTGTGTTGACGAGCGATACCGCGATGCTTGCAGTCCTTACGGGATTAGTTCTGGCAGCAGCTGCTGTTGCAGGGCTCGCCCGTGATCTCCTTCGCCAGGTACCACTGCTCATCGTGCTTGCGGCAAGCCTGCTCATCCTCACGATCCTGATATCCCCGGATGGGGTGACCCTCGGCTACCTGGTTCCGGCGGCAGTCCCGGTCGTCGGTGGAATCTTCCCGATTACGGCAGGGGCGGTCGATCTTGCGCTTGCGATGTCACTCCGGTTTACGGCCATGATATTTGCCTTCCAGGCCCTGGTCATATCCACCCAGCCCCGTGATCTGGTCTATGTCATGGACTATCTGCGGGTGCCGGTGGACTACACACTCATGTTCCTGATAGCGCTCCGGTTCATACCGAGCCTGCAGCTTGAGGGGAGGCGGATATCTGAGGCGCAGCTCGCCCGGGCCTATAACCCGGGGCGGGGGCCTGTCGGCAAGATCCGGGGTCTCGTGCCCATCCTCGTCCCACTGATTGTAAACTCCCTCAGCAAGGCCACGGTCCTTGGGCTGACCATCGACCTGCGGGGTTACCGCTCAGGCATGCGAACGCCGATGCGCAACCTTACTCCGGGCAGAGCCGATATCATCGGGTTCTGTTGCATAGGGCTTCTAATCACAGGGTATTTGGCCCTGCTGGTTCTATAGACCTGAACATGTGCGCCAGACCGCCTCTCCCGGAGACCTTCGAGTTCTACATAGGCGGGAGCGTCGGGCCATCCCTCTACGTCAGGCTCGTGGATGGCCGGCTCCTCTACGAGCAGGCGAGCGGCGGCGGCTACTCAGGAGTCGTTATGGAGGCGAGTCCTGCGCCGGATGAGTGGGCACGGTTCCTGGAGACTGCGGAACGTCTCGGCATCTTTGGATGGGAGTCGGAGTACATCACCGCACACTCCTGCTGTGATGTCACCTACTGGCACCTGCATCTGGAGGCCGCCGGGCAGAGCATCGTCGCGCGGGGTGCAAACGCCTACCCCGGCTCATCGGGGGCTGAGGTCTCAAAAGAGTTCAATGCGTTCCGCGCGGCGGTGGAGCGACTGCTCGGGCGGGAGTGACCGCAGGTGCTCAAGGCTCCTCGTATACTGGTCAAACGATGTCGGTTCGATGACCTTCGTTGCGCCTCGCGGGAGAGCCTGCATCACACGTGAAAAGTCGATACTCCCCTCACCACATCCCAGGTGGGCATCCCGGCTACCGCAGTTGTCGTGCAGGTGGACGTGGATCGCTCCTCCTTCTTCCAGGAACGCTTCGAGGTTCCCGTTGACGTGGGCGTGCCCCACGTCGAGGACGAATCCGAGTTCGAGGGCGGAAAGACGGCTCAGGAGTCCAGGATCCCGGAAGAAACAGATGTCCCATGCTCCCATGTTCTCAATGGCGAGCCGGACGTCCACCTCACGCTGGAGAGCCGCCAGGTCGTCGAGCGATCGATCGAGGGCGCGGGCGGCGGCATACCGCATCTCCTCGCCCCAGATATGCCCCGGGTGGATGACCAGCCGCGTGGCACCGATACGGTCACAGACAGAAGAGAGATCTGCAAGAACCCTGATCGCCGCCCGGCGCATATGCTCGTTATCGGAGGCGATGTTGATATCGGCGGTCGGGGCGTGGACCGTGTACTGAAGGTCGAAGGAGTAGCAGGTCTCTTCTGCGCTGAAGAGGGAGTGCGGGCCGTCTGCGAGGATCTCCACGAAATCTGTCTGGGTGGATATGAGTTCAAGCGCCTCAGCAAGCGACCGGTCCATCAGGCAGCATGTGGAGCAGCCTATATGACTCTCAAGCATAACCGCATCAGGATCCTGAAAACATGGTGGGGTGAGTCTACTACCTCCTCACCCGGAGCAGGAAGAGAACGAGCAGCGCAGAGATGAGCGGGATCACACCAAACCCGGGAGAGCTGGTCGCGGAAGCGGCTTCCCGGGGGGCGACTCCGAAGAGGTCAGGATGGAGGATGGTCGCCACCTCCTCCAGCGCATCAACGATCCGCGGTCCCCCCCGGCTGATGACGTCGGTATCGATGACATAGATATGGCCATCCCGGACTGATTTTAGCCCCTGCATCCGGGGTTCACTCATGAAGTAATCTTTGATGACGTCGTGGCCCTCCTCCTCGGTCATGCCGGTGCCCGAGCTGACGAGGATGTAGTCCGGGTCCGCGACGATGAACTCCTCAAGGCTGATGATACCCCATTCATCAACTGAACCAAACGCATTGGCGCCACCGGCCATCGCGATCACCTCGTCCTGGAACGTCCCGCTACCGCTGATCCAGATCGGGTCATGCCAGACGACATGGACGACCGATGGCTTTTCGGCCAGGATACTCATTTTTTCAGTCACTGCATTGATACGGAGCTGGAGGCTTTCCACACACACCGATGCCTGTTCCTCCTGCCCGGTCACCCTTCCGAGGAGTTCGATATCCTGCAGGACGTCATCGATCGTCTCGGGATCGAGGGAGAGAACTGTCATGCCGAGATCTCGCAGGCGACCGACCACATCCTCGCTGCTCCCGGGGGCGCCAAGGATCAGGTCCGGGTCGGCCGCAAGCACCTTCTCGACACTGATAGTCTTGTACCCACCGATCTTCTGTATACCGGCGGCCGCCGGTGGGTAGTCGCAGTAGTCGGTGACGCCGACTATCCGGTCCTCAAGGCCGAGGGCGAAGAGGATCTCGGTGTTGGAAGGCGCGAGTGAGACGATCCTCTGCGGTATTCCCCGGATGGTAACTGTCTCTCCGGTGTCATCGGTCACCGTCAGGGCTCTCTCGGTGTCTTCTGGTGGTACCAGGATTGATGCGCTTACCGCACCGATGGAGACCGCCACAAAGACGATCAATCCAAGAGAGAGTAACAGACATCTGCTTTTCATCATTACAAGTACATCTAATTTAAGGTAATAAATGTTTACAAAAGCACCCGCTGCGGAGAGGTGGCTGGTGCGCCGGCGGACTTCCCGGACACCGGATCTCCCGTTGTGATTGGTGTTTATGCGCATATACTCCTGAAGAGGCCTTTGCAGCCGCCACCCTTCGCCGGGCAGGCCATAGATCCCTCGGGGCCAGACCCGGATGCAATCCTATCGGAGAGCGCCGGCCCAGAGATCAGGCAATGCGAGGCAGCCCGCTACAACAACCAAAAAAATGCAATAGGGTTCTATCGCACTCCGTTACTGTCTCCGCCCTTATCTCCTCACCCTGAGCAGGAGGACAGCAGAGAGCGCACAGATAAGTGCGATCACACCGAAGCCTGGAGACTGAGGTATAGAGGCCTCTTTTTGGGTGCCTCCTTCAAAGAGGTCGGGGTGAATGTCGGTAGCGACCTCCTCCAGGGCGTCGACCAGGCGCGGCCCGCCC
>JAAZID010000209.1 GCA_012510295.1 Methanomicrobiales archaeon
GCAGATATACAATGCGGCATCGATGCCGGTTGTGATGCCCTGGGATTCATCATGGGCGTGAGATACCAGAGCAGCGACTTCGTAACCCCCGAAGATGCCGCAAGATTGATACGAAAACTCCCGCCGTTCATCGAACCGGCCGAGATCGGTCTCATCCGCGATGCCCTCCCGTATATAAAGATCATAAAAGCCATTCATGTAACGGATAAATCAGCCATCAGAGCCGGGAAAACCTATGAATCCTGCGCCGATGCGCTCCTCCTTGACTCCAGAACCCCCGAGAAGATCGGGGGAACAGGGATCCCTCACGACTGGAGGATCAGCGCAAAAATTGTGGCAAACTCAACGATCCCGATAATGCTCGCAGGAGGACTCACGCCGGAGAATGTTTGCGATGCGATACGTCAGGTCCGCCCCTATGGAGTCGACGTGCATACCGGCATCAAGAGAGACGGCATCCGGGACCCCGAAAAGACCCGGGCCTTTGCCCGGGAGGCGAGAAGGGCCCTATCAACCCACAGTATCAAAGAATAAACCTCTTCTACGATTCTCGGACGATATGGGAAGTCCTGCTCCACACAGAGGCTTTTCGCGCCGATGGAGAAACCCCCCGCTACCCCGGCACAAAGATCGGCATCTGCCGCAAAGGAGGTATTCATATATTTATGAATATATGAGTAATTATTGTGGGCGCGAAGCCCGCAGGAGATGATCAATGCCAGGATTTGACGGTACAGGACCCGGCGGACAGGGGCCGATGACCGGCGGCGGATTCGGCTATTGCTATCCCGCCGACCGGGGAGGGTGGCCTCCCATGTGGGGCCGTCGCACCCCGTACTCGCCGTACCCGGGACCGGTCTACGGTCTCGGCCGGGGAGGAATGCCCCGGGGCGGTGGCCGGGGTCGTGGCTTTGGCAGAGGCCGGGGCCGCGGATGGCGGTGCTGGTAAAACACAGGGTCAGTGTGAGAGCCTCATCTGCACATATCACCAACATCCTCCTTGTGGGATCAGCACCAGACCCCCTTTTTCCACCCCTCGCCGGATCTCACGCTCCGCTACCCGGATAGCACGATACCGCCACTATCCAGTTTTCATCAGATAGAACAGGGTATCCTGGAAATTCGCTTAAAAGTTGATTGTGCCCAGCCAGCATCACTCAGGGAAGAGCCGCGCTGGAAGAGCATTCATCGAAAATAACATCGGGTGCAGAGCATCCCGATAGGTCATCACACTCTGGCAGGTTCCGCGAGGAGCGGTCGGGAGTATTTACCACCGACGCCTGCGCCCGCCACCGCGGCCGCCGCCGAATCCTCTGCCACATCCCCATGGGATCCCGCCGCGCCCAAGGCCATAAGCCTGTGGCTGCTGAACCGGGGCCTCCGGGGAGATCTCGCCTGCATCTCCGGCGGGGCTGCCCTCTACCGGCGGCTGGACACACCGGCCCATGCGCCGCCCGGTCATCGGCCCCATACTACGGGGCCCGGTACCATCAAATCCTGGCATTTCTTCTTACCTCCGTTTGTGTACATTACTCATATGCGCATAAATATATAAATATTTCGTATGCAGCAGACCTCGCTACCACAATCGGCACCTTTCCGGACGCGCCACCGCGATGCCGGCCAGGGGGAGGGATGGTGAACAGTCCACATCCCGCAGGCACCCCCGGCCGCCACACTAAAGAAAAGTTACCGGGCCGGCACTGTTGCCATGCCCTTCTCCACCCGGCGGACCATCTCCTGTTTGACCCTCACAATATTCTCTGCCTGATCGCGCACTGCAAGGCCCCGGCCTGCCTTGCCGACGACCTCCTCACTCGGGGCGCCCTTCGCGTTCACTACGCGCTGGTACCCGAAGCTCGCCCAATCGCCAGGGAGATCGGCGATCCGCATATACTCCATGTTGCTCGGCGAAAGGTCGAGTTGTTCATCGATGACCCGGTTGACATAATCTTTGTTCGATTCAAAGACGATCAGGGGCTCGATGACCTCGGCCTTCATGATATCGCGGATATCCCGCCCCTCATGCTTCTTGATGAGTCGCGCGCATTCATTGAAGTGCGCGATCTCCATCTTCGCAGATTTCTCCCAGAACTCCCGGATCCTCGGGTCGCTCTCATGCTGTGCATAGGAGTAGTAGAGGTACGCCTCGTTGAGCTGGATCAACGCCAGTTTCTCAAGCATCGTCTCCCGCGGATCGCCGAGGAGCTCGTACTGGGATACATGCTGCTCCTCGATCTCGGTGATCTCGGCGTACACCTGGCGAGCGATCGGATCAGGGTACATAAATCCATGTGCCCGATAGTAGAGCATCGTCTGCTGCTCCCCGGCGACGATCGTGACGTAGTTCATCTTCGTCTTGATCTCGGTCGTATCCTTATCGTAGTGCCGGCGCATCGAGTCATCCGGGTGGCGGTGCTCGATGCTCGTCGGCCGGCCGGGTTTCACCTCGGTCAGGCCCTTGACGATCATCTCGGGGTCACCACCCTCAATGTAGTCGTAGAGACAACTGTAGCGGTATAGGTGGTCGAAGTCTTCCAGCAGCGCAAAGTCCAGCGTCTGCTTCACGTAAGGGTCCGGCTCGTTCTGGGCCAGGTTCGCCGTAAGGTCGACTGCCACCTGCTCGTAACCGAGCGTGGTCTCGATGACCGATTGATCCGCCGGGTTGAGCATGTTGACCGCCACCTGCTGCTGGGAGTCGATCCGCCGTATCAGGGCCATCGCCCGTTTCACCTCGGGATCCGGATGCATCCGTGCGATAGCATGCGACATGAGATCAGCGTTGTTCTCGATACCGTTCATGAGAATAACCCGGGTCCGGGTGTAGGGGTCCGTCATCTTCTTGTCGTAGGGATCCAGAACCATATCCTTCCAGTTCATCGGTTGTTCTGCGAGTGGTATCTCTTCCATCTCGAAGGGTTTGAATTGAGCCATCCATATCTCCTCCAGAACCCCGCCGGGTCTCCCCGGTTGTATAACAGCACGGATGGCTGAGTGTTCCAACCATTCCCATGCCCGGGGAACCCCGGGGTTCTCCCCCCCGTACCGGTCAAGCTACAAATACCTGACGGGTGCTACGAAGAGAGTGGAGTCGCACCCTCCAGTCAGTACAAAGGATTAAGTATACCCGATCCCGAGAGATCCCCGGATAGCGAATAAGCCAGGAGGAGGAGATTGACAGGAAAGAGAGAGGACTCTGATCCAGCACGAAGGCAACCGGATGAGGCAGCAGATGACCAGGAGGTGATCGATAGGCTGCCGCCGGCACCCCGCAGAAGCGACCGTGACTTCCGTGGCCATTCCACAGATTTCCGGGTCGACATCCTCGACCACGGTGACCAGGTGATCGTGGTTGCAGAACTCCCGGGCGCAGATGAGAGCGCGATCAACATCAGGCTCTTGAATCCGCAGACTCTGCGGATAACAGCAAAACGTGCCGGACCGGTCGCGGAAGGATACTATGTCCAGGAACGTGGTGGTAGCACCCTGAGTCGCCTGATCCGCCTGCCCGCGAGCGTCACGGGCGAGGCCGCAAAGACCGGTTACAGAAACGGTGTCCTTGAGGTGCGCTTGACGAAGGTGCCGATCAACCACCCCGATCCGGGGGGGAAGGAGATCCCTATCGAGTGATCGCACAAAAACACCTCCCAGCGTGGGATCAGTAGTGTTGCGCTGAGCCCGTGGCCATCCGCGTCGTCACCACCTGCGGGTGGTAGCAGATGACGCTCTCCCGGGCGGTGATCCTGCCATTGACCAGCTGGTCGATGGCGGTGAGGTGATCCTGCACACCCCGTGGGAGCAAGTAGTACTCCCGCACAAACTCCCTCCCCCGCCTCCCCATCTCCTCTGCGAGCTCCGGATGTCGGAGGAAGTACAGGATCCGGTCGGCGGTCTCTGGAATCGTCGAGACCAGGTAGCCGTTCCATCCATCGCGGACCTGGAGCGGTATGCCGCCAACGTTCCCCCCGACAACAGGTCTCCCCTTCCAGAGCGCCTCGGTCACGGTCAGCCCGAACCCCTCCTTTACGGATTTCTGGACGATGACGTCCGATGCCCGCTGGAGAGCGTTGATCTCCCGGTGACTGTCAGGCGGGAGATCGAGGATGTGGATATCGGGATCATCCTCGGCCGCCTCGCGGACCTCGCGCAGGACAATGTAGCACTCTGGATCATCACATGCCCGGCCACCGACGAGAACGAGCTGGCAGGGCATCTTCCGGCGGACTCTCCGAAACGACTGGATGACGCCAACAGGATCCTTGAAGATATCATATCGTGAGATCTGGGAGACAATCGGCTTTTCCTGGTCGATCCCGTATTTTTCCAGGGTAGCGTCAATCTCAGTAGCGGGGATGTCACGATTCTTCTCTGAGAGGGGATCGATGAACGGCGGGATGATGAAACTCGGCACGCGCCAGAGAGGGAGATACTGGAAACTTGAGAATATGCTCGCATGGTACTTCTCGACCAGTCGCCGCAGGATGTTTCCAATACTCCCCACCGCCCCGGTCGGCACCGTCTCGAGCTGGACATGGCACCGCCAGATCAATCTTTTTCGGGCGAGTTCTCGCCCGGGCAGGAACTCGATCTGACCAAGCGGCTGGGGATCGTGGATCGTAACAGCGTCACAATCTTCCTCAATCAACCCCTCGTTCTGCCGCTGAGCTTCCCAATAGGTCTCGATCATCTCCGGCGAAAACCCGCCCTGGCCCTGAAGAAAGTTGTGGAGGGTCTTTGTGACATCGAAGAAAGCAGGTTCAGCCTCCATTACACTCCACATCGTATCGAGGCCGAGCGCGTTGAGGAAGGGAACGTATGACATCAGGATCTCGGCCACACCGCCACCATGGCGGGTCGAGTTGATCTCCTGGAGCCTGATACCTCTCAGGCGCTCAGCGAGTTCTTCGACGGCTGAAAACTGCTCCACCCCCACAATTTCCCGGTACTCCTTGAGAGAGGGACAACACGGGAGATCAGTAACGATCATCAGAGTTCCACTGCCGGGTAATACACCCCCGGTCGATAAAATGCCTTTCGGTATAGGGCTTGAGATCCCGGTACAGGCAGACACCACCAGAAGAGTCGCTCCATCTCAAACAGGATGGGCGCGTGACTGCTCCCCCGATTGAAATCGGGGGCATCCAGGGCATTTCAGCCCAGAGATTGCAGCCCCAATCTCATACTATTGATCGCCGCGTTCTGGTCGCGGTCCATCATCAGCCCACAATGGGGACAGATATGGACTCGATCAGAGAGGGTCTTTTTGACGATCATACCACATCCGGAACATCGCTGTGACGTGTTTCTGGGGTTCACCCGAATCA
>JAAZID010000210.1 GCA_012510295.1 Methanomicrobiales archaeon
CAGTGGAAGCATGGCGATGATGACCGTCGCCGCAGCCACGGCGATGATGCCGAAAGCCCGTCCATAGCGCTTCATATAGAGGTTCGATGATGGAACACGCCCTTCATGCAGAACCTCATCGGTGACGATGACGAACTGGTCGATACCGGTACCGATCACGGCTATCAGACCGGCTATGGATGCGAGATCCAGTTGCTGGATGAACCGGGCGATGCCGAGCAGGATGATGATCTCGGCAAAGTTGATGGCGAGCATCGGGATCACGATCGAGGGCTCGCGATAGCGATAGTATATGACGACCCCTACGGTGAGCAGCGCGAGAAGCCCGGCAAGGGCGACCATCGTCTTGAAGTGCTCACCGAGCGCTGCCGGGACTGACCCGGATCCGACGATCTCCACCTTCACCGGCAGGGCGCCCGCGCGCAGGTGGATCTCAAGTGCCATCGCATCCTCAAGCCCTGCATCACCGGTCCCGGTGGTGGCGGAGAGCGACCTGACAGGGCCTGACCGCATCTGCGCCACAAGCTCCCCGGAGAGGGGAGCGCTGTAGACTGTCTCGTTGTCGAGGAGCATCACGAGGTGGTGGGCGGCCGGGTTATCGACGGCTCCGTGCTCAATGGCCGCTTCACGGAACGCCCGGGCGCCTGTATCGGAGAACGTGAATCCGACGCCCCATGTCTGGTACTGGGGATCCTTCTGTGGCAGCCCGACACTGGTGATCTGGTCCCCGAAGAGGACATGCTCGGTCTCATTCCCGGTCGTCTGGATCCGGATCTCAAACATTCCCTGTTTGCCGACGATCTCCTGCGCGGTCGCCATATCCACGCCGGCGAGCTCTATCCGCACGTACTGCGGGTACTCGCTTCCAGTCGGGGTGAGAAGGTTAATCTTTGCATCCTGCATCCCGAGGGCGTTCACCTTCTTGCTCAGGATCCGTTTCACATCGTCAGCTGTGTACGGGGATACGCCTTTGTGGTATGTGACGATCTTTGCACCCGATGCTGCAAATATCGGTTCGATATCAGCACGGGAGACCCCTTTCCGGATCTCAATATGGTCTGCATCGATCTGGATGACCTCTGCTTCCAGACCCCTGTGGAGATTCTCTATGAGATCCTCAACCGATCTGTCGGTAGAGTAACTCACGACAACAGACTGAAACTCCATCTGCAGCCACGAACCGCCTTCGAGGTCGAGGCCGAACTGGAGGTTTCCTTCAAGACCCTTCTCCGGATTTGGGGGAGCGAGGTAGATGCCGATGAGGGCACCGATGACCAGCACGAGCAGTAACGCGATCCGCCAGTCTTTGATGAGGTTGATGATAGCTTCTCTGTTCATTTCTTACCGCTCCGAAGGACGTATCCTTTGAGAATCCCGGCGTTTAGCATCCAGGTGTTCATCAGGTCGACAAAGAGCCCGATAAGAAGGACACTTGCGATCTCGCTGATGATCTGGATCTGCCCTGCCGTGGAGACGACCCACATGGCAGCGATCGCCGAGAGCGTCGTCGTCGTCATGATGATCCCGGTCCTGAAAGCCCCGGCGAGTTTATCCTCGAGCTTTCCCTTGCGCTTGAGCACCCGTGTGGTCAGCAAAATGTCACTGTCGACGGAGTAGCCGATCAACATCAACAGGGCCGCTGTTGTCCCGAGGGAGAGGGGGATCCCGATGATCTGCATGATTGCCGCGGTGACGACGATATCGGCGAGAGCGGCAAGGACGACAGCACCCGCCGGTATCAGGTTCCGAAACGCAATGAGAACCACGATTGACATCCCGATGAACGAGAAGAGCACAGCAAGGAAAGCCTGGCCCTGGAGCGCTTTTCCAAACGTCTCCCCGATCTGGTCTACCTTCGCGTCGGGATACTTCTCGTTGATGAGCGCGCTCAGGCTCTGATACTGAGCGTTATCCATCGGCCCGAACTGGATGTACTTCCCGCTGCCGATCCCCTCACCCACCGATAAAAGTGGATATGCTGCAAACGTCGCTTCGATCGTCTCTCTGCTATCAGAGGTGAAGACCGTGACCGCCGTTCCTCCTGCAAAGTCGATGCCCGGTTGCAGGGGCAGGCCGGTGGTGAGTGTGGTATAGCCAAGCACCATCCCGGCGATGAGGAGAAGAACGAGGGGCAGCGTCACCATCTGCCGCGGAGAGTATTTGTTGATGTCGTATCTGACAAATTCCATGCTGTATTAGTGTACGATAGTGATAGGTTAAAGGATTGCTCATGATAACGGCCCGGGGGTCAAAATATGCCTCAATGGTCTTGTAACGCCTGGTGTTATCCCTGATGGAAAGGAACGCGCCCGGCACTGAAGTTCTCCAGGGTGTAGCTATAAGCCGGTGGTTCATAGGTGCGCACAAAAACCGGTTACGATTCCTCTTCACAGGTGAACTGCGGCTGTCTGAGTGGACGTTTTGCATGTTCATAGAGTATTCGTTGTCCCGGGGGTCTTCACCGGTTGAGTGACCCATGGGTGTTTCGCATCAGTCCGATTCGATCAGGGCCGCTACCGGTGAGCGAAGAGGGAGGCCCGGACTATCGGCGTATATCTCCCTGGAAAAGTTTCACAGTGCCCATAAAATCCGTTTCTAGACAATGATAGTGTTATAGCAGTCCTAACCCGATTTAGTCAGACAAAAGCCGGCCATGAAGCAGAATCTCCGTTTAAATGAACGAAAAGAAAAGATATATATAAAATACCGAATCACAAGCACATATGAGATCGCCCTCAG
>JAAZID010000211.1 GCA_012510295.1 Methanomicrobiales archaeon
CGCCGTATCCGCGCCGATCAGCTCGATACCAAACTGCCAGAACTGCCGGTAACGCCCCTTTTGCGGGCGTTCGTAGCGGAAACAGTCGGCGATGTAGCACCAGCGGATCGGCTTTGGGAGGACCTTGCCCTCGTTGACGTACATCCGGAGCACCGCCGCCGTCACCTCAGGCCGGAGCGTCATCTGCCGGCCCCCTTTATCCTCGAAGGTGTACATCTCCTGGATGATCCCCTCGCCCGACTTCATCGTGAAGAGTTCCAGGTGCTCAAAGTCAGGCGTGCAGACCTCCCGGTATCCCCACCGGCGGGCCGCCTCCCGCATCCGCTGCTCGATCAGTCGCCGCCGTTCCATCTCGTCGGGTAAAAAATCTCTTGTTCCCCGTGGTTTTTGAAGCATTCAGTATTTCTCCCTGATCATGGTCTCTTGCGAGAACTCATATCTTTTGTGCGCTCCGCACTGCCAAAGAACCGTTGAATCGTGCCCTCACCGTGCCACACGCGCTCCCGCTCGACACGGCCCTGGAGGTAGAGAGCCAGGAGGACAAGGCCGAGGCCGAGGAAGACCCAGTCCGTGCTCATGCTGGTGATAAAGTAGCCGAACAGGGCGAGCGCTGTGTACAGGACACCCCGGTAGGCTGCCTTCCGGTAGCCGGGAAGGCCCGTCCGGGAAAAGATCCGGAGATCGCGGATCCACAGAAACGCGGTGACGGCAACGCCGAACCCCGCGACATACGCAAGATAGGACATACGATGAAGTAATATTATACTTCAACCCCTATTTTTGTTATCAGGTTATGCTACCAAATGCCACCATCAGGGAGATCCTCAGGATGTATTGTAACGGTGAGGTATCCGAGGACGAGGCGACGGCCTCCATCGAAGGGCTCCGGATCGATATGATCGACGGTATGGCCCGGATCGATACCGGGCGGAGCGTGCGGTGCGGCATGCCCGAGGTGGTGCTCGCCGAGGGAAAAGAGCCCGGAACCTTTGCCCGGATCATGCTCGCTCAGGTGAAGGCGTCCGGCCGGTGCATCGCAACACGGGTCTCGCCGGAGCATATCGAAGCCCTGCGGAACTGTCTGCCCCCGGAAGTCCGGATGGAACACCGGGAGGCGGCGAGGGGCGTCGTCCTCTCGACGGGAGAAGCGCCGGAGCAGCGGGGCGGGACCGTCGCCATCCTCACCGCGGGGACGTCTGATATACCGGTCGCCGAGGAGGCGAAGTTGATCGCCGAGGAGATGGGGTGCACCGTCAGGACCGCGTACGACGTCGGGGTGGCCGGTATCCACCGCCTCTTCCCGGCGTTAAAAGACCTGCTGCCGGCGGATGTCTTCATCGCGATCGCCGGCCGGGAGGGGACGCTCCCCGCGATCGTCGCCGGACTCGTCGATAGGCCCGTGATCGGTGTCCCGGTGAGCACGGGCTACGGTTACATGGGGGCCGGTGAGGCGGCGCTTGCAAGCATGCTCCAGGCGTGCTCGGTGCTTGCAGTCGTGAATATCGATGCCGGGTTCACTGCGGGCGCGTTTGCAGCGCAGATCGCGCACGGGGGCCGGCGAACATGAACAGGGGGTTTTATATCGGGCGATTCCAGCCCTACCACAACGGTCACCAGTCGGTGCTTGAGCGGATCGCCTGTTTCTCTGATGAGATCGTCATCGGTATCGGGAGTGCACAGCTCTCCCATACCGTGGCAAACCCCTTCACGGCGGGAGAGCGGGTGCTGATGCTCACCCGGTCACTCGAAGGCCTCAGATGCCCGTTCTACGTCATCCCCATCGAAGATATCCAGAGAAACGCCCTCTGGGTCGCCCATGTCCAGTCGATGACACCGCCGTTTGATACCATCTACTCAAGTAACCCCCTCGTCATGCAGCTCTTCAGCGAGGAGGGCATGGACGTCCAATCGCCCGACATGTACGAGCGGCAGACGCATTCCGGCACCGAGATCAGGAGGCGGATGCTTGATGGCGAACCCTGGGAGCACCTGGTCCCCCCCGCCGTCGTGGATGTCGTCCGCGAGATCCGGGGTGTGGAGCGCCTGCAACGGATAGCAGGGAGCGACTGACAGAACCCTTGATGTGGGCGGCCGCCACAAAAGGATATAAGGATCGGATAGACCCATGTTCAAGCAATTACGAGACCTCTTTCGGCGAACCGAACCCGAGAAAGAAAAGCTGAAACACCCCTTCGATGACTTCCCGGCATGGCTGAATGCCCGCGAAGTGGATATACAGAACAGCCTCTCCGGTGCGACGGCCTCCTCAATAGAGGCTATAGACGGCACCCTCGACCACCTGGCCGGGGTGATCGACCGCATGGAGAAGGCGGAGGGTGCAGAGAAGGTCCACCCCCGCCTCCGGGATATATCAAAAAAGGCACTCCCCCAGTTCACAAAGTCCATGACCCAGATCCTCTCCCGCGAGCCCTCTGGCGATCCGGAGACCTTCTACGCCACCGCCACCGATATACTGAAGAGCGCACTCAAGGCGGTGAAGGGGCAGGGGAAGTACCTCTCCTCCGTCTACCCCGATGAGATGAAGGAGGTGCGCACCACCCTCAGGGATCTCGGGAAGGAGGTAAACGCCATGACCGGGGCGGTCGCCCGTGCACGGGAGGACCGACAGCATGTGGAGGAGCTCCGGGAGTTGCACGCATCTCTCATCCGGATCAGGGGGGAGTACGCCGCCGCGTCTGACCAGATCGAGGACTACACAAGAGTCCTCGAGGAGATAGGAGGAGCGATCCTTGAGGCCGAGGAGGATCTCGCCGCGCTCAGGCTACGCCCCGACTACGCCCGGGGAGAGGAGATCCAGGAGGAGCTTCGCAGACTCGATGCCATGGATGAAGAAGTAGCGCGGCAGGCCGCATCCACCCGGACCACTGCCATCCACGTCTTCCGGAAGGCCGGGAAGGTGGCGGCGAAGGCCGGCGATGCCACGGCGGCCGCAGGCCTCGACCAGGTCCTCGACGCATACGCGGCCCCTGACGGTGCGGACAATCTCACCGACCTGATCGAGTCCCTGATGCCGGCAACCCTCGCCCTCATCCAGCAGGGGGACCTCGCCCTCAAGAACCAGGAAGAGATCAGCCTCTTCTCGGACCCGGACACCCTCCCTGCCGAGGTGAGAGAGATCCTGCGCCGGAAGCGCGATATCCAGGAACGGCGCGCAGCGCTCCAGGAGGATTATGCTGCGCTCCCGGGCGTGATCGAGAAGCAACACCTCACCTCCCGTCTCTCTGAACTCGAAAAAGAGCGCGAGGCAAAGACTGCTACACGGGACCGGGCAGAGAATCAGCGCGATATCCTCGCGGCATCATACGCAGAGGAGAGCGAGAAGTTCTCCTCGGGGATAGATGCGTTTGCGGGAGAGGAACTTGAGGTCGTCGTTCCCGATCTCGAGATCCCCTGAGCGCCCGGGGGAATCCTGTTTATCTCCTGCGCACCAATAGTATCCAGGAGCAGCTGATGAAGACAGACACCACCGTACCCAAATGGATGTCGCGCCTCTGGATAGCGGTACCTGCGGTCTCGTTTGGAGGAGTTGGGCTTGAGATGCTGCTCCTCTCCGCCGGCTTCGAGCGCGCCGTCTGGGCTGGCATAGCAGGATGTGTTGTCGCCTCGTTTATCCTCTTCTACCAGGCGTACAACAAACCACGAAGAGACATTGTCTCGCTCTTTGTGCCGCTCTATGCGGTCCTTATCTTTATCATACCAAACGATATCAGCGCAGGGTTGATCGTACAGGTGTTCTACGCATCGACGATCACCCTCCTTGCGGTCCGGGTAGAGAAATTGTTTAGTGCGCCCAGATCAGAGGAAAGAACAATGAAGCAGATGTTGAATGAATATATCGGCAGGATCGAGCCGCTCCTGGCCTTGATCGACGAGGAGACCGGGCATGCGGTCGCACAGGCTTTGCTGACATACAGGTTCGGGCTCTACAAAAACACAGCAGCAAAGTGTACAGAGACGCTTGACCTGCTGAAAGCGTCAGACCCACTCCCCACGAGTGCACTCGAAGATGCACTGCTGATACTCCGGGAGCGCGCAGGTGACCTCGCGGTCTCCCGGGTGACGGCAAGCCCCGAGCATACCTTCGCTGAGGCAGACTATGAATACCTTGCCATCCCCCTCAGGCCGAAAGACGTCGAGATCCCTGCAACGCTCGACCTCGATAACGCCCTGGTTCTCCTCTACGCCGTCGGGATCGAGACATCCCCCGACGATGAACAGCCGCTGGAAGAGCACCAGCGTTTCATCATCCAGATCCTGGAGTCCTATAAAGATAAGCTGACTACATGACTGGACTGACCGAGGGTGACCTCTTCCGGGGTCTCATAACGATAGCAGCGCCGATAGTCGTCGGGAACGTCCTCCAGAGCGGCCTTGAGCTGGTCGACCTCTTCTTCGTCGGCCGGCTGGGGTCGGAGGCGATAGCGGGTGTTGCCATGGGTAGCTCCGTCATCATGGTCCTCATGACGGTCATCGTCGGCATCGTCACCGCAAACACCGCCTTCGTCTCGCGCCACTACGGGGCGAAAGATACCGATATGGTGGCGAAGGGAGTCTGGCACACCCTCGTCCTCGGGCTTGCATTCTCGTTCATTCTCAGTATCGTGGGCATCCTCTTCTCCGAGGATATACTTCTCTTCCTCGGCGCTGAGCCGATCGTTGCGGCTTACGGGGCCGCCTACCTGGTGGTTCTCTTTGCCGGCATCGCGACGCTGGTCGAGCTCTGGGTGATCAACTCGTCGTTCCAGAGCTGCGGCGACGCCGTGACGCCGATGCTCCTCGTCGTCCTCGCAAATATCTTAAATATCATCCTCGACCCGCTCCTGATCTTCGGCTACTGGATCTTCCCCGCCTGCGGTGTCGCCGGGGC
>JAAZID010000212.1 GCA_012510295.1 Methanomicrobiales archaeon
GCGTAGTTCTTATGCCAGAGGGTGTTTCCGCCTGCATCGAGGCGGACGAGGAACGCATCCCCGATATCGTAGGTAAAGGGTGACTTTGTGCCCCCGATGACATACCCGCCGTCAGCGGTCACGATCCCGGCGTTTGCAGCGGTGGCCGGGAACGTCCGGTTCCAGACAGGTGTGCCGGCGCCATCGGTCTTTGTGATGATCCCCATCGTATCATCAGCTGACCCGGGTGGGTTCCAGAGCCACCCGACGACGGCATACCCGCCATCAGCGGTCGGCAGGACGGCCGAGACCTTCTCCCCGGGCAGGACCTCTCGCCAGATCTCCTCGCCGCTGGCATCGAACCTGATCAGGAACGAACTGCCCTGGTAGCCGGTGTCATCCTCTGGAGAGGCCATGGTGATGTTGTAGCCGCCGACGATGTAGCCCCCGTCAGCAGTCTCCGCAATGGAGGCGGCCTCTATATCGGGCAGTCTCTCAGTCCAGACCTCACCTCCCCGGTGATCGGTCTTTACAAGCAAAAGCTCGCTCCTGCCCCCGATGATCTTTGTGAGTACAGAACCGAGAGCGATGTAACCACCGTCAGCCGTATTCGCGACGGCGTCGAACTTGCTGTTCTCCTCCGGTGAGAACGTCACGTTCCAGGCGACCGACGGAGTGGTTTCGGCTGCTGCCGGCAGCACCACCACTGCGATGAGCAGCGCTGCCATGATCGCCCGGGCGGTTGAGCGCCGGAAGTATCGGTTTCTTCCCATCATGGAATCGATATCGTATCTGTCGTGATGCGCAAAAAACTTGATCGACCTCACATACCGGCAGGCGGCAATCCCTTAATGAAGGCACACTTCCTATAGCTCTATCACGTGTTGGCGACATTCGACGGAACCTGGGTGCGCCTCGGCAATGAGGGGCGCACGCTCTACGAGCAGGGGGGGTATGGCAGGATGGAGCGCCCCGGCCTCCGCCTCGCCCCTGAGGAGGCTCTCTACCTCATTGAACGTAGCAAGATCGAGGTGAAGGATTTCGGCTATGATGCCCTGCTCGCCCTCTTTGCAGGCCAGCCGAACTTCATCAGGAGCTACCTCGTCTACCGTGATATCCGTGAGCGGGGCTACGTGATCCAGCCCGGACCGCATGATTTCCGCGTCTTCCGCCGCGGCCATAAACCCGGGGCTGGAAGATCCCAGTACCTGATCCGGGTTCTCTCCGAAAGAGACCTCATCGACTTCGACCACCTGAGCCAGGATGTGCTCACCGCGGTCAACATGCGCAAACAGTACCTCCTCGCGGTCGTTGACGACGAGGATGAGCTGACCTACTACGAGGTGCGGGTGCAGAACCTCGCTTCTGTCGGCGAGCCTGCTGAGTGCATAACGCCGGTCCAGGCTACCCTCTTTGGAACCTATGCCCTCGCTCACCTGCCGCCGGGAACCCCTCTCGAAGAGGATTGGTACGGCAAGAGGCTTGACCAGGAACGTCTGCTCCTCCGCCCGATCGAGTCGATCTATCTTGCGCGCAGACATTGCCTTTCGATCACGCGGGATGGCGAACCGATGAGCACAGAGCAGTTCCTCGATGTGGCAGAGGAGAAAGATGTCGAGATCCGGTATAAAGAACAGGTCTTCTCAGACCTCCGGGAGAAAGGCTACATCCCCAGGACCGGCTACAAGTTCGGCCACCACTTCCGCGTCTACTCCGGGAAGAAGACGCACTCCGAGATGCTCGTCCACGCCGTTTCATCCGGGACTGCCATACCGATGAGCACTATCTCCCGCTCCGTCAGGCTTGCTCACAGTGTCAAAAAGAAGATGTTGTTTGCCTGCATATACAATACCGATATCAGATACATCGAGTTCGCGAGAATAAAGCTGTGAGCGTCAATCCATGCAGTCAGGAGTGAATCCCTGGTCGAATAACCAGACCGTCGATCTGGATCGGCTCTTTGCCGGGTTCGGCATCGAGCCTATCGGTGAGGTCACAGAGAGGCTTCCCGAAGTACCGCCGTTTATGCGCAGGGGTGTTGTCGTCGGACACCGGGACTACGGGATAATCGCCGATGCCATCAGGGACCGCACCCCGTTCCATGTCCTGACCGGGTTCATGCCCTCAGGCCTCCCCCACCTCGGGCACCTGATGGTCATGAAGGAGGTCGTCTGGCACGTCCAGCAGGGCGGGAACGGCTACGTCGCCATCGCCGACCGGGAGGCTCACGCGGTCCGGGGGATATCCTGGGAGAAGTGCCGCGAGTTTGGCAGGGAGTATCTCAAGGCCCTCTACGCCCTCGGGTTTTGCGGGACAACCTACTACCAGAGCA
>JAAZID010000213.1 GCA_012510295.1 Methanomicrobiales archaeon
GGTATTGATGACCAGTCGCCACTTCGAGTCGTTCGCTCCCTGGCGGGGCATCGTTGGATCGAGGAGGAGATACCTCCGGGATGTAGGGAGAGGCAGATCCAGCGAAAGTCCCAGATGTTCGCTCAGGTACCCGAGCCTCCGGATAACAGCGGTATTCCCGATCATTCGGGCGTACCGGCTCAGGTTCTCATAGTTTAGCGATGTATTCTCCAGTGCCTTTGCGACCTCGATGATGCCGCCTGCGTATTCAGGCCTGTCAAGGCAGTCGATCACCGTCTTTTCCCTGTCGGTGATGGTGACCGGCATCTCCTCGATCCACTCCTTCCTCAGGCCGAAGAACTTCTCTGGCTTCACCCGCACGATCCGGTAATTCACACCGAATACCTCGATCTGGCTGCTCTTCTTCCGCGCTGTCGTCTGGATAAAGACGGTTGTCGGGATCTGCTCTGTCAGACCATGGTAGTTGAGTGCGCTCCAGTATGCGATCGCGGATGGCTGGATGAGGTGTGATGCGATCACGAACTCGTGGAGGGTGTACCTGCCCTTCTCGCTCTCCAGCGGGATGATCAGGTATTTCCCTCTCTCGATCCGCTCGACAAAACCCCGCTCCTGCCACCGGGAGAGCGTCACTGAAAGCACGTTTTTTGGGATCTCTGTCTTCCAGTGCAGTTGATCGAGGGTGAATACCGGCCCGTTGCGAGCGATAGACTTCAGGATCTCAATTGTCATGTGCTGATCCTCCTCTTCATCATTTAGTACACCAACCTTATCAAAATTGTTAACTCCGGTGTACATCATGGTGATCGCGCGCCCCGTCCGTGTGCAGGGTCGCGATCACGCCGGGTCGGGGAGGCGGGAGGTACCCGGCCCCGGCCTTTTTGTGGTCATGCGGCGGAGAGAGGGATCCCGGGTACCTAACGGCTTCCTCAAACCCGGCCGGTTGATCCAGCGTGGTTCCTTAAGCGGGGATCTGGATCTTCATGTTCCTGTCGATCTCAAAAACTACTCCATCCTCGCTGACATAATAGGTAAATTCTGCGGGATCCTCTCTCGGACTTGTCGGCGCGAATATTGATTTCTCGCCGTATGTTGTGATATTTACGCCCGATAGCCTGGCAGAATAGTATGTCTTGATCGCGATGGGTAGCTGTATCCCCCATTCGCCCAAGTAGGGTAGTATCCGCCGCTCGATCGTCTCCGGCATCATCAGACCTTCGCCCCGCCTGTTTGCCGGGTGCTTGATCTGTACCTCAGAGCCGCTTAATCCGGCGTAAAAGATAGACCATTTCAGGTGTGCATTCGCCATGGAGTTCCACCTGATCGAGCATAATCTACTTCATTCTATATATCTTTAGTGTCTCCCGTTGCCGACTGCACCGACTGGAGGTATGCAGGAAATACGTGAGGAGCCAACTGCCGGCGACCAGCCTGGACTGGCCGGGCCTCATTCACGACATCCCTGCGATTCATCGGCCCGGGGCCTCTCAAAACGTATCGTCTGGCTGTCGCATCCAGGCGCTCCGGGCGCCGGCCTCCTCTCAAGGAACCCGTGGCAGACCACGAAAGGCACGGTCTACCCAACCGGTTCCGCCGGCCCCCTGCCCTCCCGTTCTATCGCAATGGAGGGCCTGCTACCCTGCGGTGCCTGCCGGCCCGTGAGCGCGCCATGGTAAAGCCCCTCTATCCGGCGGCAGTTCACGGTTCTTCCGGGTAAGGATTCTCCCCCGCCATACCGGTGAAAAGGGCGGCCGCGACCTTCGCAAACAGCTCAGGATAAGGAGTACTGCCCTGAAATCTCATCCGCATCGTGTGAAACCGGGGTTCTGCACACCACACCGTATCCCAGGCTCTCTCAATGCTGGAATATATCGCCTGGACAGAGATGTCGATCGGCCCCCAGGGGAACGGTGCCGGCACATATTTCTGCCGGAGTGATGCCCGCTCGATGCAGGTCTCATGAGGGAGATCCAGCCAGATGATCGATACCGGCAGTCCTGAATCGAGGAGCGCCTCGCGGACTTCATGGACATGCGGTCCTCCGCCGGAGAACTCGAGGATGCCCGGAGCGGGCTCGGCGCAGGCCGCGAGGAAATGCCACCATGCAGACTCTTCGCCAGGGATCGTACTGTCAGAATATTGTATGCGACACTCATCGATCGAGATATACGAGTAACCGGTTCTTTTCGCGAGGTCAAGAGCAATGGTTGTTTTTCCCGCACCGAGTGTACCGATAAGCAGGATCTTCTTCGCTCGTAAATTACCTGGTAGTGTTCCGGGGTTACGATTCATGGTATTCTATAGCACGACAGGTAGACACGGGTTACTTACGGGATTGATAGCATGTCCTTCAGGATTGTGCATATTGCGTCCATATCCTCATCGGAACATGCACCAATAGGACTATTGATGAAGCGCTCCCCCGCAAGAGACACTATTTGGAATACAAGTGCCACGCTATCAGAAGTGAGTCCGTTTTCAGAACACATCTGAATCTCATGTGTGTGAGGAAAGCTTAGAGCATTGGACTGAGAGGTTAGGGGAACTACAGTTGTGATCCCCGCGTGTGAGACGGCGAGCACAATTGCGGGTCGTCTGCCCCGCTGCTCATGTCCTTTTGAATCAGTAAGATCCACATACCAAATCTCACCCCGTCGCCTCCCCATTTCAATGCCTCATTGAGGCAATGCTAGCCTGCTGCCAGGCTCTGAGTTCCGGTTCTAGATCTCGTAGTTCTACTTCGGAGGGAACAAACAAATATTGTTTTGCCCTATTCACTCCTTTAACGATTGTTTCATTCGGATAAAACGATTTCATCCGCTTTACAAGCCGATATGCATGCATTGGCGGATACCGGGTGCTGAATGCAAGGTAGGCGTACGTTGCCCCGACCTCAAGCAACGATGGGCTCTTATCGAAGAGACAGGTTAGTTCCTCAACAAATTCAACCTCTGTTGAAGTTAGATCAACATCGGTCTTTAATTGTGCAAATTCATCTGCATGGCGATAATATTCACCTGCAAGCAGTGGCGAATACGGCCCTCGTACATAAAGATTATATGGATATACAAATTTGACTCCTTTGAGTTTTAACAGGTAGATCATCTTTTGAGCTATCAAACGGTGTTCAAATTGATCTTTATCCATCTGAAAACCCGCCTCATGGAAACATGCGATGACCTTCCCTCTATCTCCCACAAGCATCACATCCACATCCAAGTATTTTGCAGAGCCAACTCTTAACACGCTCCCACTCATTAAGCCCTTCAGAGGTGATAGCATACAGTTCCAGTTCTTTTCCTTCTA
>JAAZID010000214.1 GCA_012510295.1 Methanomicrobiales archaeon
CGCGGTCTACCCCTCCATGTACTATGATATCGTGCAGGGCCGCCGGACCGAGATCGACCTCCTCAACGGCTACATTGCACGCCTCGGGGAGCGCCACGGCATCCCGACACCGCAGAACCACTGTATCACCGGTCTCGTCCGCTACATCGAGGCACACCCCGGCGGGTCGTAAAGGACTTATTTCCCGCTCAATTTTTCAGCGAGCTTCCGGGCCGCCTCGCGTGCTTTCGCCTCGGTCCTCCAGAGCCCCGTCTGACCGATCTCTGTCTTATCCCGGTCGTAAAGCACCACATAGTAGCCACCGTCCTGGCGGGAGAGCCTGACCTCACCGGTGATGCCGGGTGCATACTCGTACATACGATCGATGTACGGCCGGCGGGGATAAGAGGGTTCCCGTGTGCGGTTACAGGTAGCCGAGGGCCTCAAAGACCCGCTGGAAACAGACGCCGTTCCCGGTCTTTACGCACCGGACCCCCGACCACCCTTCGTAGGCGCCCACCGTCCGGCCATCGCCGAGCTCGACCCAGTCATGGATGGCAACGCCCCGCCCGAAGACCTTCAGGTGGAGGGCATCTGTCCGGAACGTCTCCGTATCCCAGACCATGATACCGTGGACCGGTCGGGCCGGTATACCATGCCGGCGGAGGACCTCCGCCCTGAGGATGGCAAGGTCGGTGCAGTCACCCGCTCCGTGGGTGAGGGTCGCGTCGAGGCCGACGGGGAAGAGGCGGGGGGTGCCGTCGACGCAGGCACACGTTGCCTGTTCTACCCGGGTGAGGAACGCCTCGGAGGAGGGATCGGGGTTGTCGGCCTCCATGAGATCAGCGATATCGCCGAGGAGGACCGGTACAGGGGCGCTGGCCCTGGCAATGTCAGGTCCGGAATCGTAGACGAGGTGCCCCTGTGGGATCAGGATGGAGAGGAGAAAAAGGGCACGAATAATGCTCCAGATCACGCTGATGTCTCAGTATTATAGAATGCGAGTTAGAGTATAATAGAATTTCTATTTTTAACAGACGATTTATATGCGACATCTGTTGTTTCTATGAAAGAGGGGGACTACCAGAGCGAGGATATCCATTCGGGATCGCAGGGTAGAGGGAACTCTCCAGCAAGAGGGATGAGAAAAGATTAGCCTCTCACGTGCGCAGATACACGAATCGCCGGCATGACTAACTTTCTGCCAGAATAGTTTGCGGCCGGCCCTCTCGGGCTGTGTTGCCCGCCTATATCCTGATGCCTTCGGCCAGGGCCTGGAGGACGAAGGGATTTTTCGCTTCGATCAGCCCGGCGAACTCTTCCCTGGTGTAGCAGACCGGTTCGATCGGGAGATCGGAGAGGCCGAGGATGGTCGCCGCCCTCTTGTGGGGTCGCTCAGGGAAATCCCCGACGATGATGAGGTCGATATCACTCCCTTCGTGGAAATCACCGCGAGCAAACGACCCATGCAGGATGATCGTGGAGATGTTCCGGCGTGCCCGGATATCCCGGGCGAGATCCCGCACCCCCTCGATCACCCGGAGAGCGCTTGCCTCGCGGCGCTGCAGATCGAGTCCGCGTATTCGATGCATTCTTCAGCATCCTCCCTATCATAATACTCTGATGGCGTCAGGTTCCCCACAATGCTATCGGGATAGCGTGCCATGATGTATGCGCTGTCGAGCGCCTTTGCTCCGCTCCTCAACTCCTGGAACGAGGGCTCGAAGACACTGACCTCCCGGATCAGTTCGTAGACCGAGTGCGTCAGGATCCTCCGATAACCCCGGGCATACAGCAGGGCTTTCAAGGTTTTCTCCGCACTCTGTTGCGCCTGAAAGCATGCCCACTCAAAGTCGCTCGTCCGGCAGCTGTTCCGTGCGCTGATGAGATCCCTCTCCCCCTGTCGCATCCACCGCTCTGCTTCTCGCGTATTCGCGTCCATGATACCAGACCAACGGCTACGTGATGAGTTGTCACTCCGAGGATATAAGTGCGCCGTGGTTCCCTCCAGCAAGAATCGCCCGTGCAGCGAGGGCTGCGGTCGAGAACGCGGCCTGGAGGTTGTAGCCGCCCGTATCGCCGTCGATATCGAGCACCTCGCCGATGCAGTAGAGGTTCGGGACGATCTTCGACTCCATCGTCTTCTGGTTGATCCCGTCGAGCGCGACCCCGCCCCTCGTCGCCATGGCCTCCTTAAACCCCCCGGGCCTCTCCACCGTGAGCGAAAACTCCGCAAGGGACCCTGCGATGGCGTTCCGGGCCTCCCGCCTGAGGTGCGCACAGGTCTCCCCCGGCGGGATGCCGGCGAGGTCGAGGATTTTCTGCACAAACCTCTCCGGGAGGCCGAGGTCGCCGACGACGGTCTTCACCTGGCGGATGCCGCCCGCCATGAGCGCATCTGCGACCCGCGCCCGTACCGCCCCGGTGTTCGCACCCGGGAGGAACCCGACCCGGAGCACGTCGCCGGGGTGGATGTAGCGCGACGCGTCAAGTATACCCGGGCCGGAGAGCCCCGCGTGGGTCAGGAGTACGTCACCGGTCCGCCGGCAGACCCGCCTCCCATCCCGGTAGACCGAGATCGTGATACCCGCAAACGATATTCCGGAGAGATCGGCGAAGGGGTAGTCCCGGGGATAGACCGGGGTGAGCGCCGGGGCGATCTCTGTGACCGGCTGCCCGAGGTCACGCGCAAAGTCGTAGCCATCCCCGGTCGATCCGGTGCCGGGATAGGACGCCCCGCCGGTCGCGATGACGAGCACCCCGGCACGGACGGTTCCCGCCGCCGTCCTGATGATGAACGCATCGCCGTCTCGTTCTACAGCACGGACGGGGTCACCGCACCGCATATCCACACCCAGGCCGGCGCACTCATTGAGGAGGATTGAGAGGACGTCGGCCGACCGTCGTGTCTCCGGAAAGACCTTCCCGCCGGGCTCGGCCAGGAGGGCGAGACCCCGGGCAGCGAAGAACTCGATGAGGTCCCGGTTCGTGAAGTTCATGAGCGCAGGCCGGAGGAAC
>JAAZID010000215.1 GCA_012510295.1 Methanomicrobiales archaeon
ATTCTCATGCTTGATGTTCCAGTTATCTATGGACTTGATGGTGTTCTCTAACTTTGTATCTACATGGTTTCGAACCTCATCCTTGTGTTGATAATATGCCCGATAGGATAGGATTACCTGTGCCAATACTGCAAGGAGAAGACCGACAAGGAGCGTGACGATCAGATGATCTGGAATTTCCATAATGGGGAGTTCGATGCTCGAAGATTTATGAGTATCCAAACCGCTTCACACCGGAATCACGCATGGGGTAGATTTACGGCTTTTTGTGATGGTATTGATCAGTTTCTGTCGTTCCCGGAGGTATAGTAGACAGAAGCGGTCGGGGAGCGAAAATGGCTGCCTGATTTTTCCTCACGCTTAAGCTGTTCCTCTTTTGCTGCTGGTATGAAAAAGATCCTCTTTCATACCAGCATCAACCCCCAAAAGTTAATACCCCGGTGCGGTAGAGGCTGGCCCATGATGGATACGAGCCGGGTCATCGAAGATCGAGCGATGCGGGACAGGCTGGGGGTCTTTGAAGACAGGACTGATGCGGGGAGGAGGCTTGCGGCGACCCTCTCGTCGATGGAGGGGATCACTGATGCGGTGGTCTCTGCCATCCCTGCCGGCGGGGTGCCGGTGGGGCTTGAGGTGGCACGGGTGCTGAAGGCTCCGCTCCGGATGGCTGTGGTGCGGAAGGTCCAGATCCCCTGGAACCCGGAGGCCGGGTTCGGGGCCGTGACCTGGGACGGGCGGGCCATCCTGAACCGCTCCCTCATGGCCGGGCTCGGCCTCTCGGAGACCGAGGTGAACGCTGCGGTCGCGAAGGCCAGGAAGAATGTGGAGGAGCGGATGGAGAAGTTCACCGGCGGCCGGGAGGGTCCGGGGATCGCCGGCCGGACCGCGATCCTGGTTGACGACGGCCTTGCGACCGGGTACACGATGCTCGCCGCCATCGAGGCGACCCGGGCCGCATCCCCTGCCCGGATCATCGTTGCGGTCCCCACCGGGTCACTTCACGCCGTCACCTTCATCGCCGGGAAGGTGGACCTCGTCGTCTGCCCGAACATCAGGGCCGGCCGCACATTCGCGGTCGCGCAGGCGTACGAGCGGTGGCACGACGTCACCGATCAGGAGGTGCAGGATCTGCTCATCCAGGCCCGGGATATGGATCTTTCCTGAACTCCGGGAGCCGGCCGGGGGCGTGGCGGCCCGGCTGCCGGTCACCTGATCGCAACGGGTATATACGGTAACCCCCATGGGGGTGCCGGAGAGGTGATGCGTATGCAGGATCTGACGATCGAGCTCGACTTCGACCGGTTTCCCCCGGAGCATACCTGTGATGGGGTGGATATCTCCCCGCAGATCAGGATCCGGGGGTTGGATGCACCCTATCTTGCGGTCATCATGGATGATCCGGATGCTTCAAAGGGCATATTTACGCACTGGTTGGCCTGGAATATACCATCGACCCCGGAGATACCCGGGAACGTTCCCCCGGAGCCCGGGATCACCCATCCGATTCCTGCTGTCCAGGGAGTAAACGATTTCGGAAAAGTAGGCTACGCCGGCCCCTGTCCTCATCCTGGCAAGGTGCACCATTACCATCTCAAGGTTTACGGGCTCGATACCATGCTCGAGCTTGCGCCGGGCGCGGGCAGGGATGACCTCATCGCCGCGATGCAGGGACATATCCTCCAGTTCGGGGAGGTCGTCGTCCCTCATTCCCGGTGATCGGACAAACCTTTTTCACATCTCTTGTCCGATAGTAGACCATCGACGGAGACCGATACTATGCCTGGACTTACTGTAAAACTGGGTTTCGATGATTTCCCGGAGGTCTACACCTGCAAGGGGGCGAACCGGTCGCCTCCCATCACCGTGGAGGGCCTCCTCCCGAACATCAAGTCGCTTGCGATCCTCGCGACGACAAGCCCCGAGGAAGGGCCGGCGAAGGTGGCATGGATCATCTGGAACCTTCCCCCTGTCCCGCTGATCCCGGAGGGGTTTGTGGCCGGGGAGGAGGTGGTGGAGTCGCCCCTCCCCGGCGTGCAGGGCACAAACGACTTTGAAACCATCGGTTACCGGGGTCCCTGCCCGAAGCCAGGGGAGGGTGAGGCCTACCTGTTCCGGGTTTACGCGCTCGATATCGACCTCTCGCTTCCTCCCGGGTCGACATGGGAGGAGATGCTCCGGGCGATACACGGCTCGCTCAACCAGTCGGGAGAAGCCATCGCCTTCGCCATCGAGTAAGGGGATGAGGAGGTCCGCCCCCTCACATGGGTATGGGCGGGGCCTCCTCCTGCCAGGGCGGGCTCTGTTTCTCTATATTCTTTGCGATAGCAGCCATCTCTTCGCCGAGCATGCGGATGATATCATCCATGGTGACGATCCCGATCAGTTTCCCGGCATCATCGACGACTGGCATCCTCCTGATACCCTCGGCGGTCATCTTCTGGATGGCCTCATAGATTCCCATGCTGTCCCGGAACGTGACCACGTCCCGGGTTACAATATCACTGGCCCGCACCTCGCCGGGATCCTTCTCCCGTGCCATGACACGGGTCGTGAGGTCGCGGTCGGTGAGTATGCCGACGGGCCGGTTGTCACCGCTGACGATGACGACGCTTCCGACATTCTTCGCACCCATGATCCTCGCCACCTCCACCGCCGGCGTGTCCGGCGAGACTGCGACGACCTGTCCACGGCAACACTTTATGAGTCCCATATAGTACCTCCGTTGGCGGCCGGGTCCATGCCGGGTTATGATATATGAACGTAACCCCGGACCGGGGCCGGCCGCTACCTCCCCGGCAAACCGCCCGGCGCACCATCTGAAGAATCCGGGCCCGAAAAGGTTTATTCAACTCCGGCAACGAAACATAAAACCCATGAAGAAGATATCGATTGGACCACGGACACTCCTTTACCCGCACCCCGACCTCATCATAGGAACCTATGGCCCCGGCGACCGGCCGGACGCGATGGCCGCGGCATGGGGCGGCATCTGTTCATCCGACCCCCCGTCGGTGGCAATCTCGGTCCAGAGGGGCAGGCAGACTTACGAGAACCTATTCAAGCATCGTGAGTTCACGATCAGCATACCGTCGGTCGATCACGTGAAGGAGGCCGACTACTTCGGCATCGCCTCGGGCAGGGATACGGATAAATTCGCCGACACGGGCCTCACACCCATAAAAGCGGATCACGTGAACGCACCGTACGTCGGGGAGTTTCCGGCCGTCCTCGAGTGCCGGCTCCTCCAGACGGTCGATATCGGCGTGCATACCCAGTTCATCGGGGAGATCCTGGATGTAAAGGTGAGTGAGAGCGTTCTCGGACCGGACGGTAAACCCGATATCAAAAAGATCCGGCCGTTCGCCTACGACTCGATGCGGCGGGAGTACTACGGGTTTGGCGATGTGATCGAGAAAGCCTTCTCTGCAGGACTGGAGTTCCGGCGATAACCTTTTTTTTAGTCTCGGCGGCGGTCCCGCTTCGGCTCAATCCACCGCTTCCGCTTCCCACACCTCTCACACCGCTGCTCCCACTCGATGACGTTTGATGAGAACTCGTTGTACCCGTGCTTTTTGCCCCAGCGGTGGAGTCCTACCCGGCAGAGGATACGCCCGATGGTCGTCATGGTTGCCAGGGTAGTGTCGTCCCTCCCGCCGGATGAATGTTTGGCCCGCTCAGGGTATAATTTCGCAGCTGTTATACTTCCGGTGGTCAAAGTCCTTCATCCGGATCCTCCCGTCACGGATGAGTGCCCTGATCTCCGGGAGCGCTGCCATGAGCGCCGAGTAGAGGTTTTCTACCGTCCCGCAGACGATCCGCCGTCCTTCCTCCGGCCAGGGGCGGGTGATGTTAGAGTAGAGGCACCGGCCGCCGCAGAAGTCGAGGAGCCGGCACTCTGTGCAGGGACTCCCGGGGGTCGTCACAGGGAGGTGGAGGGGATCGGCGGTCCTGATGTGCCCGACGTAGTAGTCCCGCATGCCGACCATGATGGGGCAGGGGGCGATATGCCCGTCGGTCATGATGCTGTAG
>JAAZID010000444.1 GCA_012510295.1 Methanomicrobiales archaeon
GAGGAGCACCGCCTCCTCATGCGCCGGCTCAAGCGGCAGTAAGCGCATATCCGGGATCGCCGCGCGCAATGATGCGCAGTCGGCTGGCTTTCGGGTGTGCTATGCGAATATAGAGGGCAGCCACATCCCTTCAGCTGAGACTAAAACCACCAGATATATGATGTAGACCCACAAAATGATTTGAAAAATCTGTACCCAATACAAATGGGCTCGAAAAAGAGGTGGAGGAAAAGTGCCGGCAAATCAAACGATCAAGGAAGACATAGAGATCTTGAGACGCTATAAGGTTGGGAAAGATATTGAGGATAGCGATATACAGAAGTTGGACGAATTAGCAAGCATTGGCTTAATTCGAAAAGGAATTAGCATCAAAAGGAGACGGGTTACTGCAAAGACAACACCCCGGGGCTTAAAACTCTTGAAATAGGGGTCATCCCGATCTCTTCCCGGATCATGACGATGCATTCTGCATGAATTCAAGCGGTTGGCTATACCGCTCGTATTCGTGGAGCGGTAATATCCTCTGAGATCTTCAAGAACGCATCCATCCTCCACCACATGATCGTAAGCAACCCCGCCGGGATGATGGCGGCGATACGGAAGAGCAAAGAAAATATCGCCGCCGGCTGATTCAGGATACTATTCTCAATAGGCGACCTGCCGGGTGGATTCTCCGGAGGGGCGAGGCCTCTCTCAAACGTAACAGATGTGTAACTGCGAAAAATCCAGAAAAAAGCTCCGGCGTATCTGCAAAGATCAACTCAGGCGCACTGCGGAGAATAAAACAACCCCGGCCCCTCCCTCCCGCACCGGGCCGGCAGAGGGAATCCGTTTCAGGGATCCTGCCGATATCCCGTATCGAAAGGGTACACATCCTATAGGGCGTGCCCCTGTGCATATCACCCTCCGGGGATGTGAGGAAATGGTGGAGAAGACCGATCCCCTGACACGCGCCGGCCAGAAATACGAACGGGGCATGCTCCCGTACGGAAGCGCGGGTGGGGTGGGGAGAGAGGAGCGTGGCATCCGGGTTCGCCTTCCCGGGCTATCTCCACGATATCCCCCGCTCCTGCGCGGGGGCTCTGGGGAAGGGCCGGTATGGTTCTCTTCGGCGGGGAGGGGGTTCCCTCCCCGGCCCCTCCCCGGGTGATACCTCCACGGTCCGGTGTATGGGATGATGCCGGGAAAGGGCGGGATCGGGGCCGGCACTCGGGCTTGCGCCCCACCCGGGCTATCACCATTGCTACCCCCGCTCCTGCGCGGGGGCCCCGGGGAAGGGCCGGTATGGTTCTTCCCGACGGGGAGGGGGCTCCCTCATATGCGCTAACTTTGTCGATAATTATTTCATCTCTAGAATAAAATAATTTATTGCATTAACTGCAGAACAGAGGATAAAACTGAGATGGAATTCGACTTTGATGCTAACTGGAAACTCCTGTTACAGTTTCTACCTGAGGGTTGGGAGGACAAAGCGTGGGAGCTCGGTGCTATATCACGGCGGCGTAAGATACGATCTCCTGAAATGCTGTTGCGAATCATCTTCATTCATCTAGCCGATGGTTGTTCGATGCGTGAAACCGTCACCCGCGCAAGAGAAGCTGACTTTGTAGATATTTCTGATGTTGCTCTCTTTAAACGTCTAAAATCCAGTTCCGAGTGGCTTCGATGGATCACCGCCAACCTTGTCGAGCAAATCTATGGTCCTATACAAAAACCAGAATGGCTCCAAAACTTCAATACCCGTCTGGTTGATGCGAGTGTCATCACTGAACCCGGTAGTACCGGAACTGATTGGCGATTACACTACAGTATTGGCTTGTTTAGTCTCGCATGCGACCACTTCCAAATCACTGACCAAACGGTAGGTGAGTCTCTCCGGAATTTTCCCATTACACGCGGGGACCTCTTGATCGCTGACCGCACATATGGGCGCATCAATGGAATGAACTACGTTGTCGAAAATGGGGGAGATTTCATTGTAAGACTTGCAAACAAGGCATTTAAGATAATGAAAAACGATCACGAAGAGTTTCATCTGTTAGATCACTTCCGTGCTCTGGATTATGGAGAGATCGGTGATTTTGATGTTTTCTATAGGGATTCAGAAGGCAAACTCAGACCTATTCGCCTTTGTGTGATAAAAAAGTCCCCCGAAGTTGTAGAACGGTCAAAAAAGAAGGTTATCCAAAATGCAGACAAAAGACAGCGAACCCTCAGCGAAGAGACGCTTGAATTACATGAATATGTGTTTGTAGCCACTTCGCTCCCGAGAGATGTGGCGACTGGTGAAGAGATTATGTCGCTGTACCGAATGAGGTGGCAGATAGAATTAGCATTTAAACGATTAAAATCAATATTAAACCTTGGGCACCTCCCAAAAAAAGATCCCGACAGTGCAAAGGCATGGCTATCCGGGAAAATGATTATAGCACTTCTCGCAGATGCAATTATTGAAAGGGGGCGTTTTTTATCCCCTTGGGGATATCTACTGCACACCAAAAGACGAAGATGCGCTGCATACGCATGTAGATGAAAACTCATCGTGCCCATGTGAAGACGAGGAAGAGCTTGACATAAGCAGAGATGAAGAAAAATCATATTCAGTCCCGTTGGGTGAATATTCTGAACAGACGAACCGTTGGAGAGAGACGTCGTTTGCAGTTTACTTGATCCGATGCGCGTTGAATCCAATCCTGTCGTTGGGCAGATCACTTAAACATTGGCGCTCTATTGCAAAAAAACTTGCAGAAAAGAAGAGAAAAAGATCTCGCCAGTTGCCTAAACTATATCAACATCAACATGGGTTAGATAGACAAGGAGGCTAAGGTTAGCGCATATGGGGGGCTCCCTCCCCGGCCCCTCCCCGGGTGATACCCCCACGGTCCGGTGCATGGGATGATGCCAGCAAAGCGCACATTCGAGGCCGCCCCCCGCCCCCGCGTGGCGATACCTCTCACGGTCCGGGGCATGGGATGACGCCGGCGAAGGATATAATCAGGACCGGCCCCCCGGTGCTCCGCGAGTAAAACTGTGAGGGATTGCCGGGCAATTACACAAAAATTACGGGTTCCGGGTAAAACATCGATCAGGGCACCTGATTATACCCGGATGTTCCGCGCCCCGCTACGACACACCATACGCCTGTCCATGAATAATATCCTCGAAGTTGCTTTTCTGTGGATTTTTGTTCAGGGAATATATTATATTGGATATAATTATGAAGTCCGCTCGTCAAATATGATGGTATGCTCGGCATCGCCCCGGGTATTGACCCGGAAATCGTTTCTCTGGTTGTAGTCCCGATATTCATCTTCTTCGCGCGGATCTGCGATGTCACCATCGGGACGATGCGGATCATCTTCGTGGCACGGGGGATGAAGATGATCGCCCCGATCCTCGGGTTTGTCGAGGTCTTCATATGGATCATCGCCATCGGCCAGATCTTCCAGAACCTCACAAACCCGCTTAACTACCTCGCCTACGCGGCGGGATTCGGTATGGGGAACTATGTCGGGATGCTCATTGAGGAGCGGCTGGCGATGGGGCTCGCCCTCATCCGGGTCATCACCCCCCGGGATGCAACCAATCTTATCGATTACCTGCGTGCTGCCGGCTACGGGGTGACTGTCCTTGACGCACAGGGAAAACAGGGCCCGGGTAAGGTCATCTTCTCGGTGATCAAGAGGAAAAACGTAAAGGACGTGGAGAACGCTATCCATGAGTTTGCCCCAAAGGCGTTTTACTC
>JAAZID010000216.1 GCA_012510295.1 Methanomicrobiales archaeon
ATCTGTGCCTGCGTCTCCTGCATTGTCAGGGATGATCCGTTTTCACGCGCAGTGTTACATTCTTCAAGGAGCGTGTTATAGAGCCACCTGCAGGTATCGAGTGCGACATTCAACCGTGCCTCAGTGGTTGCGTCTGGATACGCTCGATACTTGTAGGAAACGATCATCTACTTCTCCAATTGCGAATCAACATATTCTTTCAGAACATCAAGGCTTACCTGCCCCGACGTTGCGAGGAAATATGACGGCGGCCAGAATGAATTTCCCCACAACAAATTCTTTGTTGCAGGAAACTCCTGTCGCGCAACCTCCGGGATGACACGCCCTTCATCACATTGATTGCTTTGACGAGGTTGGTTTTCGGAGTTGCCTTGAAGAGGAGATGGGAATGATCCACCGCTGGTTCGTGAGCAACAACCTCTATACCCAAACCCGGTTGATAGGTTCCATACAATATCTTTCAGACGTTCCCGAATATTGTGAGAATACAACGCTTTCCGACGATACTTCACTACGACCACCAAATGATAGTGAAGAGCAAAGACCGAATGCGCTGACCTATCAAGGGTATACACCATACTGGGCGCACTATACTAGAACACTGATGAAGATATAGGTATCACAGGAAGGGCGGCGGAGCGCCCGTCCCCGCACCTGTTGACCGGGGTCTTCCCGCTCTGCCCCTTCACCCCACGGGATAACGCTGTGCCGGAACACCTCCACCCTCCACTCACCCTTCAACAAAACTTGCTATAAACCCATTCTCCCGCATACCGAGCACCTCCTCAGGCGCCCCATCGGCCGCAATCCTTCCCCCTTCGATGAGGCAGATACGGTCCGCAAGCTCACGGACATCCTGGAGGGTATGTGTGACGACGATGCAGGGGATACCGGCATTCGCGATCTGAACGCGAAGTTCCTTCCTCATCGCACTTTTGGCCCGCATGTCGACCGCAGCGAGGGGTTCGTCGAGGAGGAGGAGCTCCGGTTCGAGCACCAGCGCCCGGGCGAGAGCCACCCGCTGCCGCTGCCCCCCCGAGAGCCGGCCGACGTTGACATCCGCCAGTTCCGCAAGCCTCATCGCACCGAGGTGCTCTGCTACTGATGCAGCGATCTCAGGTTTTGAGATCTTCCTGCACCGGAGGCCGAACGCTACGTTCTCGGCGACGGTCATGTGCGGGAAGAGAGCATAGGACTGGAAGAGGTGTCCGATGTTTCGCCTCTCGGTGGATATGTTGATACCCTTCTCTGATGAAAAGAGCGTTCTCTCCCCGAGAATGAGCTCGCCCCGGTCAGGCGCAAGGATGCCCGAGATCAGGTTCAGCACCGTGGACTTGCCCGCACCGTTCTCACCGATGAGAACGAGGGTCTCCCCCTGCTCGACCGAGAATGCGACATCGAGAGCGAAGTCCCGCAGTTGCCTGGCAGCGTGAATGGAGAACATCAGAATTTCCTCCGGGTGACGACCTTCACCGTGGCGATCACAGCAAACGATATAACGACAAGGATGATCGCAAGACTGATCGCGGCATCGAGATCGCCCTGCATGGTTGTGTAGATCGCAAGCGGCATCGTCTGGGTTCTGCCCTGTAAGTTTCCGGCGAACATGATCGTGGCACCGAACTCACCGAGGGCCCGGGCAAACGAGAGTATCGCCCCTGATATGAGTCCGCCCCACGCAAGCGGGATGGTGACCCGGAAGGCGACAGTCCAGGGGGAAGCGCCGAGGGTCCGTGCTGCATCCTCGTAGAGTCGATCGACTGCCTCAAAACTCGCTTTTGCCTGCCTGATGTAGAACGGCGAGGCCACAAAGACCTGGGCCAGTATCACCGCGACCGTGGTGAATGCGATATGGATACCGAAGAGGTCAAGGTACTGCCCGACGACCCCCCGGCGCCCAAAGGCCATGAGGAGCGCAATACCCGCCACTGCCGGCGGCAGGACGATCGGAAGATCGGTCAGGGTGTCGACGATATCCCTGCCCGGATAGTCATACCGGGCGTTTGCAAGGGCAAGCGGCGTCCCGAATATGACGACGATCACCGTACTTATCGTCGCGGTGACGAGGGAGAGGGAGAGCGCATCGAGCACCACCGGTTCGGTAAGCGACCGGATGAAGGCTTCCGGCGCTATGCGCAGGAAGAGCGATGCAACTGGTATCGTGACGAAGAGAAGGAAGAGGGAGAGAAGAACCGCGACGAGGAGGGTGAATATCACCCTCCCCACTCGCGGCCGGCCGTTATGCCGATCTGTCTCAGTTTTCAACCGGAATTGGGTCAAATCCATAATCGGTCAGTATGTCGCTACCGGCCGGACCACGGACGAATGCTATGAACGACTCCGCTTCAGCCTTGTGCGTTGATTCAGCAAGGACGCCGATCGGGTAGATGGGATTCTCGGTGATGTACTTTGATGGAATCTCAAACCGCTTCAGCTTGTCCCGGTCATCCTTGGAGATGTCGGACTTATAGACGAATGATGCATCCGCTTCGCCGAGGGTCAGTTTGGGCATCACTGAGGTCACCGCGGTCTCCTCAGAGATGACGTTTGCCATCACAGCATCGCGGTACTCTTCGCCGTACTCAGGATCGGCGGCCATGTTATCGAGCAGCTGCCGGGTGTAGTCACCGAAGGGAACGTCCTTGGTGCCTATGACGAGTTTCACACCGGGTTCTGCAAGATCTGCGAGCCCTTCGATCCCTGCCGGGTTGTCCGCCGGGGTGACCATGATCAGACAGTTCTCGACGAACTGAGCCACGGTATCATCAACCATAAACCCGCTGTCTTTGAGGGTGTTCATGTGTTTCATATTCGCAGAGACGAATATATCAGCATCTGCTCCATGCTCGATCTGGGTGCGGAGATCCTGCGAACCGCTGAAGACGAACACGACCTTGATATTTTCGTTCTCTGCCTCAAAGGCTTTGCCAATGTCAGTGAAGGCGCCCGTGAGTGATGCCGCCGTAAAGACGTTCAGGGTTACTGCGTCACCGGGGGTTTCCTGGGTGTCTGTGCATCCTGCAACCAGAAGACCGGCGATGATCAGAAGACTTACTGCAACAAGAGTTGCCGGAGTCGATCTTTTCATAAAAACACCTTAGCCATAAGGAATTACGATTCAAGGTATTTAATCTGATGTGCTTTTAATCCCTGTTAATCAACAGAGATTTACTCATAACAAGTCATATTTTAAATGTATGATCTTACTATACGATCTACCCGACGGAAAAAAGTCAGGTATCAATCAGAAGAGCTTTCCAGGTAGGGATAAGTAAACGAAGTGTACTCATAGTTAGGTTAACCCATGGGAGAGGGGAGGCCGAACAGAATATCTCCACCACCAGGGGAGGTACCTCAACCGCGCCGCCACCGCTCTACCTCGTCCAGGAGCTCGCGACGGAATCCCTCAATGCGTTCATTCACCATTCTGACAAGAGGTTCTTCATCATTGATGCTGTTGTATGAGCGGCTCCGGCTTCGGGCTTCCTCAAGCGCTCTTGCTTTCGTCAGCTCACCGACAACGGATTGCGCCATATTCGAGTACTCGCCACTCTCGACCTTCTCTCGTAACCACCGGTAGAGGTGGCCGGGTAACCGCACGCCCACCTGTTTGCTTGAGACGCTATCGGAAGATTCCATCTTTCCTACTACAGATATCCACTAGGGCAATTATATTGTGTCGTTTTTATTTTTCCTTCGAAATACCAGTAGATACCTATCGGTATCGTTAAGGTTCTGGAAACCTATGCCATTAGCATGGAACAAGGCTGGCAGACTATCTGGATAGCAAGAGCAAGGCGAATTTGCATTGTTTCCAGTAATAAGAGGGGGAGTACATGTGCAGACCAGGATGGGATCCAACTTGTAACACCTCCGCCAGATGATATTGAGGAGGGCGCACCCAGCCCCTGCCCTTTCTGCGGATATCATCGCCACATCAAAGATGTGATAGCCGCCCATCCAGAGCTGCACTCCATCCGCCGGTGCCTCGGGTGTGGTCTCCGGTTTGATCGCCGAGGAACAGCGTGCCCCCGGTGTGGCTCGCCAGGCGAGTATCTGGGGGCTGTCGTTGTGCCTGATAAGGGCCTGTACATACAATACCGGTGCCACAGGTGCGGCCAGGGCTTTATGATCCGAAATGATCGATGATTCCTATCGGGTCTGAAAGTGCACAAACACCCGATCTATCCCTCAGAGATCCAGGAAACCCCTGCATATAGATGCAGCCATGCTTTGAAGCACAAACACCCGGACGTTGTACCGGACAATCCACACGAGATGCTCTCGACCGCGCGGACAGCAGCTCCCCTTCGGTCGCCAGGGAGAAGAGGGGCGGGGGCTCCCCTGACAGGGAGCTCCCGCCCCCCCTCTCTGGAACATGGAGAAGTCCGAAGATCGATAGCTGTTATGTCCCGATCGTCCAGCTGCTCATGTAAGTCTCCTGTTCCGGTGTCAGCCGGTCGATGGAGAGGCCAAGGGAAGCAAGCTTCAACCGTGCCACCTCCTCATCGATGGCTGAGGGGACATCATGCACACCTGGAGCAAGCTCCCGGCCGTGTTTTGCGATAAACTCTGCCGAAAGGGCCTGGACTGAGAAACTCAGGTCCATCACCTCGATGGGATGGCCCATGCCCTTTGGTGTTGCGAGGTTCACGAGTCTCCCCTCAGCGAGGACATGAATGGCCTTGCCATCGATGTTGTAGGTATCGATACCGTCACGGTGGACGGTGGAGTCAGCGTGTGATGCAAGCCACTCTACGTCGATCTCCACGTTAAAGTGTCCGGCGTTGGCGAGGATGGCCCCGTTCTTCAGGTTCGGGAAGTGCCGCTCCGTGATGACCCCCATGTTCCCGGTGGTCGTGACAAAGATATCACCGAGGGGGGCCGCCTGGTCCATCGTCATGACATCAAACCCATCCATGTGCGCCTCAAGCGCCCTCCTCGGATCGACTTCGGTCACGATGACGCGGGCGCCGAGACTCCGGGCCTTCTGCGCAAGCCCCCGGCCGCAGAAACCATATCCCGCGACGACGATCCGCTTCCCGGCGATGAGGACGTTTGTCGTTATCATGATGGACGAAAGCGAGCTCTCCCCGGTGCCGTGGACATTGTCGAAGTGGTGCTTCATCGGGGTGTCGTTGACAGCGATGACTGGAAACGCGAGCGCCCCATCCCGGGCCATCGCCCTGAGCCGGTGGATACCGGTCGTGGTCTCCTCGCACCCGCCGATGATCGAGTCCAGCACCTCCCGCCGCTCGGTGTGGATACGGTGGATCAGGTCCATACCGTCATCGATGGTGATGGCAGGCCGGGCATCAAGCACGCGGTCGATGGCCGCGTAGTACTCCTCGGCATCGGCGCCACGCCGGGCGTAGGAGTGGATCCCCTCCCGGGTATTGAGTGCCTCTGAGACATCATCCTGGGTCGAGAGGGGGTTGCACCCCGTGATATAAACTTCCGCACCACCTGCTGCCAGGGTCTCGACCAGCACCGCGGTCTTTGCCTCGACATGCAGGGCCATACCGACGGTCATGCCGGCAAACGGCCTCTCCTCACTGAAACGCTCCCGGATGGACGAGAGTACCGGCATGTACTGCCCTGCCCACGCGATCTTAAGATCTCCAGACTTCATCAAATACACCAGACCACTTTTCTGCCCGGAGACTCCTCCGGTTTGCCTGTAAAGGTATCTACCCATATCACTTAAACTTGAGGATATTGTGCGATTCCTGTGGAGGAGGTGTCTCGTACATTCTCCGGATGTTCCCGCCTGCCTCCCTTCACGGCCGGATAGTCCGATCGGGGAAGGTTCATATCAGTCGCAGACAACCCAGATCCCGATCAGCAGTGTCCGGTTCAGTCGTGACGGGAGACTTCTTTGCGGCACACGATGCCCCCGACCACCCCGAGTCAGAGGCCCGTCTGGTGGCTGCTTTAGCCGGGGTGCCGGATAGCGCCCGGCGCATAGCACCGGAGAAGGCCCATCCCACAGACCTGGCACTGGTGCACACCCATAAACACATCGCCGCCATCCGCTCGCTCTGCAAGGAGTGCCCCCCGGACAGGATCTGCTACCTCGACCCCGATACCTACGTCACCCGGGGATCGTTTGATGCGGCACTGTATGCTGCCGGGGCTACCTGGCAGGCGGTGGATCAGGCGCTCAACGGTGAGAGCTCATTTGCCCTGGTGCGCCCGCCCGGGCACCATGCCACACCCGACCGGGCCATGGGGTTCTGCCTCTTCAACAACATCGCCGTCGCTGCAGCCCGGGCGCTCCGCGAAGTCGACCGGATCGCCATCGTGGACTGGGATCTGCACCACGGTAACGGAACACAGGCCGCCTTCTATACCTCTGACCGGGTACTCTACTGCTCGGTCCACCAGATGGGAATCTTCCCGGGG